>JBKJPO010000237.1:0-37341 GCA_046595095.1 Chitinophagaceae bacterium | reverse complement strand
CTGAAGCAAGCTTTTCTTCCAGCATCGAAATGCTGATCGCACCTTTTGCTTTGGCACCCTCACCATAAGTTGTACCTTTCACAGCTGGTTTGATCTGGGCGAAGCCTGTGAATGCTGCAATCAATAATCCGAAAGTTAGAATTGTTCTCATTTTGATTTTTTTTTACAAAAATGCTCTTTTTCCCTTGAACTACCTTGTTAAAGAAAAAATAATTACCAGTTTGTGGTATTGGTCAGTTCTAAAATGTAGCGTCACTTTGTTGTTAGAACACCGTTAAGAAACAACTGCAAAATCTTTTTAAGAGCGAGCCGTTGCTAATCTATGAAAAACAACCGTTTTTCATGAGTAAAATACCCTACTGATTTATCATAGGGTATTTACTTTTACAGCATATTCCAAATTGTAAATAGGCGGCAACAATTGTTTTTACTTTTACAAAAGCTAAAAATATTATCAATTAATTGCTAAATATATTAGTGTTGATAATTAATAATATCTATCTTTATTCAACCAATAATCTTATAACAAAATAAACGAAACAACATGAGCAACGTGGAGAAACTCAAAGCCTTAAAATTAACCATCGACAAGATTGATAAAGATTTTGGGCGCGGAAGTGTAATGATGATGAATGAGAAATCAATGGAACCACACGAGGTTATCTCTACCGGTTCCATTGGGCTGGATGTAGCATTAGGCATCGGTGGGCTGCCAAAGGGAAGGGTCGTTGAAATATATGGGCCCGAATCTTCCGGTAAAACAACATTGGCCATTCATGTAATTGCGGAATCTCAAAAAAAGGGGGGAATGTGCGCCATAATAGATGCCGAGCATGCTTTTGACAGCATCTACGCACAGAAGTTAGGCGTAGACGTAGATAACCTCCTGATTTCTCAGCCGGATTATGGTGAGCAAGGTCTGGAAATCGCAGACAGGCTGATCCTGTCTGGTGCCATAGATGTTGTTGTAATTGATTCAGTAGCCGCGTTGGTACCAAAAGGAGAGCTGGAGGGAGAGATGGGCGATAGCAAGATGGGGCTGCAGGCCAGGTTAATGAGCCAGGCTTTGAGGAAGCTTACTGCCACGATCAGCAAAACAAACTGCTGCTGTATATTTATTAACCAGCTCCGTGAGAAGATCGGGGTGATGTTTGGAAACCCGGAAACCACCACCGGGGGTAATGCCTTAAAGTTCTACTCTTCTGTTAGGTTGGATATACGCCGCATGGCACAGATCAAGGACGGTGACGAAGCTATAGGAAATCGCGTAAAAGTAAAAGTTGTAAAAAATAAAGTTGCACCACCCTTCCGACAGGCCGAATTTGATATCATCTATGGCGAAGGTATTTCCAAAATGGGTGAAATCATCGACATGGGCGTGGAAATGGGCATCATTCAAAAAAGCGGCAGCTGGTTCAGTTATGATACCACAAAACTTGGGCAAGGTAGGGATGCAGTTAAACAATTATTGACAGATAATCCTGAACTTTCGGGTGAACTTGAAGGAAAGATCCGGGCTAAGATCGCTGAATTAAGCGTTTCATAAAAATACTAATATGGGTTAGTGACTTAAGCCATCAGGAGAGATCCTGGTGGCTTTTTGTTTATTATCATTTTGTTCATAGGATTAGGTAGTTGAGCAAAGAAGTTTGATAGCAGCGATTTTAAATAAAATTTAATTTTGAGAAAGTCAACTGCATATCGGCCTTATACGATACCAAGATATTTATACCCTCGCCATACAAGCTTAAGATCAAGCCAGGTACTATACTCCTTTGCATACCATATATCTGAAGCTTTAAGACTTTCCCCTGGCAAGAGGTTTAGTTTTGCAGGCAAGCCGGTTGATGTTAAAACACCGTTTTTTATTTGTGGCAGGGTATCGGCTTTTGATGAATAGCCAACCCATGTTTTTTGTGCAAACAAAACAGCAAAAACATTTTTGAAAAAGCGTAATGAATTCTTCTGCAAAATGAAATGCACGGGGAAGGTAAGTATAAAAGCTATCGATATTAACACTGCAACCAGGTTCTTTGTACGCTTATTAACGGGATTGGTTAAACGAAAGTTTTTCCCTTTGCTGATATATCCTCCGGCGACATCTTTATTGTCACTACCTACCAATCCTTCGCTGCAGCTTGCATGTATCCTGATCCTGATGTGCTTCGGCACCTCTTCTATTAGCGGGATCATCTCGCTAAATTTAAGCCTGCCCTCACAAAACACAACTTCTTTAATTGGATACATGCTCAGGAGGGGTTTCAGTTGGCTGGTATGCCCGATTGATTTCTGCTGCTGTATTCCATTTACTTCCACTCTTCCAAGAACCCGTTCCTCCATTCCTGCATCATGCATGAGGAGGCCAACACGGCGAAATTCCTCATCAGTGCCTACAATTACAGTTTGCCGGTGCTCATCATCTTCATTTCCGCTTTCTATCACTTGTTGCTTAACCAGCCACCATCTGAAAATAGTCATCAGCAAGTACCCGAGTAAGGAACCGAAAACCAGAATCCCCCTGGAAAATCTTAGCGATTCTGGAAGTAAAGCATAGCCGATGAGCAGGATAATAAATGCAGTACCGGTAGAACGGTTGAGTCTCGATTGCCGGTAACTGTTATCATACAATCCCGAATAATAAGATGCTATAAGAAAGATCAGTGTAAAAACCGGGAATGCAATGAGTAGCATGTTTGGTGCATAGTTGACTTCTTTTTTTACATAATAGCTCCATAGCCATTTCACTAACCAGAAACTACCCAGGATTATCCCGGCATCCATCAACGGCATCCCCAACCATTTGATGAACCGGCCTGTAGCTGAAAGTGTGGCACGCATAAATATCGCAACCTGGATAAGCGCATTAAAAATTCCGGCCTTACTTCCACCATAATGTTTTTGTACAAAAATGCTCATGGCTTTGTAAAAAAGCCGTACATAATTCAAACTGCCTTTGCGGGTACTCTCACCTTTAAAATGAATTATGCTTGTCCCTGAAAAATAATAATTTTTATACCCTGCTTTCTGGATTCGGTAACTAAGGTCAACATCTTCTCCATACATAAAAAAAGCTTCATCAAATCCTCCTATTTTTTTTAATATAACAGAAGGTATCATCATAAAGGCCCCGGCCAATACATCTACTTCATGGTTAGCATGCTCGTCAAGATTCCCAAGATGATATTGTGCAAATGTCCTGGACCGGGGAAATAGCCGGGCCAGTTCGGTAAGTTTGTACAAAGAGGTAAGAGGTGAGGGAAAAGCACGCTTGCTTTCTTTTAGAAAATTTCCGGCACCATCAATCATACGTACTCCCAATGCGCCTGCCTGGGGATGAGTCCCGAAAAAATCTAAACATTTTTCAATGCAATCTTCAGGAATTATCGTATCAGGATTCAGGAAAAGCAAGTACTCACCTGCGGCCGCAGCTTGCCCGAGATTGTTGGCCTTTGAAAATCCTGAATTCACCTGGTTCCAAACAAACCTGACACCGGGAAATTTGCCAGCAAAAAATTGCTTGCTTCCATCGGTAGAATTATTATCAACGACAATTATCTCAGCTCCAATATTCCTGGTAGCATTGAGCACAGAACAAAGACATTGCTCAAGAAAATACTTAACGTTATAATTGACTATAATTATTGAAAGACGCAAGGGCAAATTAATAAGGCACGAAATACGAATTTATATCTAAGGTTACAAAAAAAGAGTTTGCAAAGACGGAAATCTCCATTACAGGGGAGCAAATATTTCTCAATAAATCCAAATAAATATTTATACATTTGCATTTATCAATGTATTTCAATTGCAAAAAACTTTAAAAAATATTGAGAAGATTTCAAAAGCCATTGGCGATAAAAACAGGCTCAAGATACTAATGCACCTCTCCGACAAAGGTGGTTGCGGTCAATGCTCCGATATCCAACAGGTGCTGGACCTGGCACAACCTTCCATTTCTCATCATGTGAAAATACTTGTAGAATCGGGTCTGATACAACCCGAAAAAGAAGGCCGTAATCATAAATACACGCTTAACCAGGAACTTCTTGATGAGTACCTCGGATTTTTGAAGGGGCTCAAAACCTGATTTTTTTTGCTTAAAAACATTGACACTTGTATATATATAAATATTTCAATCATTAATCTCAAAAAATAATCAATCAACATGAACAACATGAAGCTTTTCAGCCGTTTTAATTCTGGCAAAATTTCTTTCAAAAACCGCCTCGTTATGGCGCCTATGACCAGGTGCAGGGCGATTGGTAATATCCCAAACGATCTAATGGCAAAATATTATAGCCAGCGTGCTGAGGCAGGATTGATTATTACCGAGGGAACTTCGCCGTCGCCAAATGGATTGGGTTATGCAAGAATTCCGGGTATTTTCAATCATGCACAGGTGGAAGGCTGGAGAAAGGTTACCAATGCAGTACATGCGGGAGGAAGCAATATTTTTTTGCAAATGATGCACACGGGCCGCATATCCAATAATATTAATATGCCTCCCGACTCTCTTGTAGTTGCACCTTCGGAAATTAAAGCCGCAGGTATGATGTGGACCGATCAGCAGGGAATGCAGGAACATAATATACCTGTTGCACTTACAACAATGGGAATTCAAACAACCATCGGGGAATTTGTTACTGGTGCGAAGAATGCAATTGCAGCCGGTTTCGATGGTGTTGAGTTACATGCAGCAAATGGATACCTTCTTGAACAATTCCTCTCTCCCCATAGCAATATCCGTACGGATAACTATGGCGGAAATATCGAAAACAGGCTTCGTTTTGTACTTGAAATAATTGAAAAAGTAGCAAATGCAGTCGGCAAAGATAAAACGGGTATAAGGATTTCTCCTTTTGGTACTTTCAATGATATGCCCGAATATGCTGAGGTTTTTGATACTCATGCATTGCTTGCGGAAAAATTAAACAACCTTGGGATCGCCTACATCCATGTAATTAATCATCCTTCTTTAGATAAGCAATTTAATGGAAGAACACTAAAGCAGGTTATTCGTGAAAATTTTCACCAGGCAATTATTTTTGGAAATGGCTATAACCTTGATTCAGCGAATAAGGCTCTCCAAAATAATGAAGCCGACTTCATTGCATTTGGCCGCGCATTTATCAATAATCCTGACCTCGTTCAACGACTTGCACACGACCTCCCTCTAGCCCAGGAAGCTGACCAGTCGACGTTTTACACCCCCGGTGAAAAAGGTTATATTGACTACGCTCCATCCCCGGCAATTGGATAACATATTTTCCATCAAAAAACATTAACCATTAATCAATGGCTATATTTGCGCGATGATGAAATCTACGCTGATAAAAGCCGTAGAAGCGGGTGCTAAAGAGATGCAGCATTTCTTCAATGGACAATTTAAAATAACAAATAAAGAGGGTATCAATAACCTGGTGACCGAAGCTGATCATGCGGCCGAAGAAGCTATATTCGAGGTGATTAAAAACGATTTTCCTTCACATTTCATACTAAGCGAAGAAGCCGGCGAAATAAGCATGGACAGTGAATACAAATGGATTATCGACCCAATTGACGGAACTGTAAATTTCGCAAATGGCATTCCCCTGTGTTGCGTAAGTATTGGACTTGAGTGCCATGGGAGCATGATACTGGGTGCCGTATATAATCCCTTCATGAATGAATTTTTCTTTGCTGAAAAAGGATTTGGAGCTACGTTAAATGACCAAAAAATTTCTGTAAGCGAGAAATCGGAAGTTATCAAAAGCTGTCTTGTCACAGGTTTCCCCTACACTTACCTGGATGCCCCAAACGGGCCTATTCAGGTCTTCGAACGCCTGATAAGAAGAGGTGTACCGGTTCGAAGGCTCGGCAGCGCTGCAATCGATCTTTGCTGGGTTGCAGCTGGCCGGTTCGACGGTTTTTATGAGCACAAATTGCAGGCCTGGGATAGTGCAGCAGGATATTTGATTGTAAAAGAAGCCGGGGGTAAAGTCACTGACTTTAACGGGGATGAGTACTCGCCCTACCAGCCGCATATCATTGCAACCAATGGCCTGATACACGATGAATTAGTTACAGTGGTAGCAAATGCCTGGATGGTATAGGTTGCTTCACTCAACGAGCCGGGACCACAATCATCGCAGTCTTGATTAACCCAAATCAGGGAATTTGAAAATTGAAACCCAGAACATGGAACAGAGAACAGAAATATCTACTCTAGGCGAATTTGGCCTGATCGAACACCTCACTAAGGATAATGAGATCCTTAACGCTTCCACTATTTTAAGTATTGGCGATGATGGTGCCGTAATAGATCATTTTGGAAAACAAACCGTGATTAGTACAGATATGCTTGTAGAAGGTATCCATTTTGACCTGATGTACACACCGCTCAAACACCTGGGCTATAAAAGTATCATAGTAAATCTAAGCGACATCTATGCGATGAATGCCACACCCACACAGGTAACTATGAATATTGCTTTCAGCAATAGGTTTAGTGTGGAAGCATTGGAAGAATTTTATGAAGGTGTTTATTTCGCCTGCGAAAAATATCATGTTGACCTTGTTGGTGGCGACACCACTACCTCACAGAAAGGATTTATTATAAGTGTAACCGCTATTGGAGAAGTAGCTCCGGATAAATATGTGAAACGCAGTACGGCTCAAAAAGGCGACCTGGTTTGTGTAAGTGGCGATCTTGGCGGAGCTTTCCTTGGACTTACATTGCTGGAAAGAGAAAAAAAGATTTTTGTTGAACACCCAGGCCTACAGCCGGATTTGGAAAACCAGGATTACATTATTGGGCGGATGCTTAAACCCGAAGCCCGGAAAGATATTATTGAGTTCTTTGCAACAAGCGGAATAGTGCCTACAGCAATGATGGATATCAGTGATGGACTGAGCAGCGAAGTGCTTCATATTTGCAAACAAAGCAGCCTGGGCTGTATTCTCTATGAAGAAAAACTACCCATTCATTCCGACTCGCGTCAATATGCTTATAAGCTGGAGCTCGATCCTACAGCAGCAGCGCTTAGTGGTGGCGAAGATTATGAACTTATATTTACCCTCGCCCAGGAATACCATGACAAAATCGTATTAAACGAACAGATAAGCGTAATTGGCTATACGACAGATCTTGCGGAAGGCAGCCACATCATTACGAAGGGAGGCAATAAGCACAAGCTAACTGCACAGGGATGGAATTCATTTAACAATTAACGCTTGCAGCGAACCTGCAACCGCTTCTGTCATACTTATTCAAGCTTAGCAAAACCGTTGCAATCGGGTTCAATTTTCATGAAGCATTTTTCCTGGCACCATACTTTTCATCTTCTATTCGTGTTTGCTATCCTGTCGTCCTGCGGTGTCAGCAGAAACTATCATCCCTATAAAAAATATGCATCGGAAATCTTAAAAGAAGATTATTCCCTGCTCAGGAATATACTTGAAACAAAGCATCCTTCTATTTATTGGTATACAAGCAAAGACAGTATGAATCTTTTTTTTGATGAAGGGTATAACTCAATAAAAGATTCCATGACCGAATTGCAATTTGGCTGGAAAGTGCTTGCACCTTTAACTCATTATATTAGGTGCGGGCATACGAGTTTTAGTATGAGCAATAACTGGAATAAATTTATTAAGGATAAAAGACTTCCTTCGATTCCATTATATCTTAAAATATGGGGTGATACCATAGTAGTAACGGCCAACCTTAACCGAAAAGATTCCGTGCTTAAAAAAGGAACTGTTGTGACCGGTATCAATGGACTTAGAAATAAAGAAATGATAAACCGGATGTTTTCATCGATGGTCCAGGATGGCTATGCATACAATGTAAATTATCAGCGTTTAAGCAGTAGCTTCCCATATTTCCACCGGAATATTTTTGGAATTACAAAAACATATTCCATCCAGTATTTAGATAGCAGGGGCAAAGAACAGATAGTAAAGATTCCTTACTTTAATCCGGCACCCGACACCGCTAAAAAAATAAGGCCCGACAAGCCACCAGTAAAACCTAAAAAACCGACGAGAAAACAAAGAATGGAAGAGTTTCGTTCTTTAAAAATAGATAGCAGTACTGCGCTTCTTGTACTGAATACATTTAGCAATGGACACCTCCGGACATTTTTCAGAAGGTCTTTCCGTAAGATGAGAAAATCCGGTATTAAAGACCTGGTGATTGATCTTCGCGGTAATGGTGGCGGCAAGATCAGCAACTACGTGTTGTTGTCGAAATATATCCGCAATTCAAAATTCCGTGTATCTGATACAACCGTTGCTGTAAACAACAAACTTGGTCCGTATTCCAGGCATATCTCCACTGGCTTCTGGAATAATCTTGGTTTAAAATTTTTTACCCGCAAACACAAAGATGGACGTTATCATTACGGCTATTGGGAGCGCCATCTAGTTAATCCAAAAACCACAAATCATTTTAACGGTAATGTATACGTGCTAACCGGTGGCCTCACTTTTTCTGCATCCACATTATTCTGCAACACAGTAAAAGGCCAGGAAAATGTGAAACTAATTGGAGAAGAAACCGGTGGGGGTTGGCATGGAAATTCCGGGGTAATGATACCAGATATTATTTTGCCAAATACAAAATTGAGGGTGAGGTTGCCCTTATTCCGGCTCGTAAACTATAACCACGTATCCAAAACAGGATTGGGTATACCACCGGATATTTATGTGCCTCCAACAGTCGATAACATAAGGAAAAACATTGATGGGAAAATGAAGAGAGTAAGCGAGTTGATAAGTCAGTAGGCAGTGGCAGTGGGCAGAGGCAGTGGCAGCCAGTAGTACTACTGCCACTGCCTCTGCCCACTGCCTACTTGCTTATACTAAACCCATCCCGGTCTTTCCAAAATGGAAATTTTGATCTTATTTCATCAAGATGAGACTTTTGCAGTTGGAAAGCGAAGACGTCTTCTTCCGACTCTTTAGAATAAATTATTTCGCCAACCGGATCGATAATAGTAGAGTCGCCTGAATACACGATTTCATTTCCATCTTTTCCAACCCTGTTCACACCCACAACAAAACATTGATTCTCTATCGCCCTGGCACGGAGTAGTGTCTTCCAAACCATGCTGCGCTTTTCGGGCCAGTTGGCTACATAAATAAGCAGGTCAAATTCATTGTCGCTTTCACCATTTTTTTGTTGCCGGGACCAAACCGGAAACCTCAGATCATAACAAACCTGGACATTTATTTTCCAGCCCTTAGCTGAAGTTATCAGTCTTTTTGATCCGGCGGTAAAGTGTTCGTCTTCCTTTGCAAATGCGAAAAGATGCCGCTTATCATAGTAGGCAAATTCCCCGGTTGGTAGCATCCAGATGAGCCGGTTGTAAAACTTGCCCTCTTCTTCGATGATAATACTCCCGGTTAAGATGATCCGCCGTGACTTAGCCATCCTTTTCATCCAGCTCACTGTAGCTCCATCCATTTTTTCTGCAAGTATTTCCGGTTGCATACTGAAGCCTGTACTAAACATTTCGGGTAAAATAACAAGCTCGGGACTACCTGGAATCGCATTGATCTTTGACTCGAACATTTCTATATTGGCTTTTTTATCCTCCCAATGTAGTTTTGACTGGATGAGCGTTATAGAAAGACTTGACATGATGGCCTTAATTTTTTAATAATGCTTATTTAGTGATCTCTGCAATCCAAAGATCTGACCCAAATCCTTTCTGCAATAAGTAATTTACTGCCTTGCGTTTTTTCACAAAAATATTTCTTTCTCCCTTTAGTGTTCGCCATTTCTGCACGGCAATTGTCCCTAAAATTTTTTCATATTCATCCAGATCAATTTGCAACAAGGCTTGCCTGATACAATGATCGCTCACGAACTTTTGTTTTAATTCATACCGGATCTTAATCTTACCCCAATGCTTGAGCCGAAACCTGCCGCTTGCAAAAAGTTCTGCGAAACGTTGTTCATTTAAGTATTTTTCCGATATCAATGTAGCTATGATCTCCTCTGCTTCACTGCTGTTTAACCCATATCCATACAATTTTTCTTTTACTTCCTGGTGGCAACGCTCCTGGTATGCACAATAATGTTTTATTTTAGGCAAGGCTTGCGAGGGAGTGAATGTTTCTTTTTTCACTTATATCTTTTAAAACTTTAAAACATTTACGTTTAAGGCGTTTAAGACGTTTAAGGCGTTTTAAACGTTTTATTTTACTTTATCTTTGACCACTAATCAAATCTAATATGAAGTTTATCGTTTCTTCCAGTCAATTATTAAAACAACTCCAGCAGATCAGTGGCGTAATCAATGCAAATACAGTGTTGCCGATACTCGAGGACTTCTTATTTGAGATTGATAAAAATAAGCTCACTGTAGTGGCCACTGACCTGGAAACTGTGATGAAGATACATATGGATATCGAAGCAAAAGAAACTGGAAAGGTTTGTATCCCTTCCAAGATCCTCCTGGATTCGCTCAAAAATATTGCTGAGCAACCCCTCACTTTCAATATCGATAAGAATTTTGCAATTGAAATCACCAGTGATAATGGAAAATATAAAGTGATGGGCGAGAACCCCGACAACTTTCCGAAGGAACCCGTGGCAGATACAGCCACGTCTTTCACAATGAGTTCATCGGCATTGCTGGCCGCTATAAACAAAACCTTGTTTGCTGTAAGTAGTGATGATCTGAGGCCCGCTATGACGGGTGTATATTTTGAACTGGATACCAATGGCCTGACTTGTGTTGCAACAGATGCCCATAGGCTTGTCCGTTTCAAAAGAACTGATGTGGTTTGTCCAAGAAAAGAAACTTTCATTGTTCCTAAAAAACCTTTGAACCTCTTGAAGGGGGCTTTGCCGAATAATAATGATGAACTTAAAATTTCTTATAACAGCAACCACCTTTTTGTAGTACACGGCACGACTGAACTTGTTTGCCGGCTTATTGATGCAAGATTCCCAGATTATAAAGTAGTTATTCCTCTTGATAATCCTTACGTCATGACGGTTAATAAGGCAGACTTTCAAGGTGCGCTTCGCCGCGTGAGTGTATTCAGTAACAAAAGCACAAACCAGGTAGCTTTATCAATTAGTGGAAGTGAACTTCACCTTGCAGCACAAGATGTAGACTTCAGCTTCGAAGGTAATGAGCGCATGGCTTGCCAATATGATGGAGATGATCTGCAAATTGCATTCAATGCAAAATTCCTTATTGAAATGTTGAATGCTGCAGAGACTTCAGATATAAATATGGAATTAAGCACCTCTACCAAAGCTGGTATTCTTAAACCAACAGAGATGGAGGAAAATGAAGAATTGTTGATGCTGGTAATGCCGTTGATGCTGAATAACTAATGCTGTCAGAATTTTTACTTTGCTTATTGATTGAATACAAGATCAAATACTCCGGCCAGGTAAATTGACCTTCTAAAACAGTGCTCAAATAAGTAAGCCCTTAAATCGCGCTCATGGAACTAATCGCCATCCGCAAATTCGATAATGTATTTACTGCTAACATTATGCTCAGTAAGTTGCAGGATGCCGGTATTGAATGTTATATAAAAGACGAGAACAGTACGCTAGTCACCCGGGCAATCGCCTCGGTAAAACTATTAGTAAAAGACAAAGATGAAGTGGAGGCCAAAAACCTGCTTGATCAATTTGAAAAAGAATATAACAACTCGATCACATGTCCTAATTGTGGTGGAAACAATATAAGGCTAACCATCCCGGAGGGATCCGGTAATAGCATTACCGGGTTGTTAAGCTCCTATTTTTCCCAGAACACCAGTGCTGAAGAAGATATGTATAAATGTTCCGACTGCGGGTATGAAACAAGAATACCAGCCGGCCATTCACCACCCGAACCAGGCGAATAACATGAAGACCATAGCAATGATTCCGGCACGATATGCTGCTACAAGATTCCCCGCAAAGCTGATGCAATTATTGGGAAATAAAACTGTAATCCGTCATACCCTCGACAACACTATAGCCACCGGTCTTTTTGACGAAGTAATGGTAGTAACCGACAGCGACATAATTTACCAGGAAATCACAAGCAATGGTGGCAGGGCCAAAATGAGTATTAGAGAACATGAAAGCGGCAGCGACCGAATAGCTGAAGCCCTGGAAGGTATGGAAGCAGACATCGTTGTAAACGTCCAGGGTGATGAGCCCTTTGTAAAACGGGAGCCACTCGAAAAACTTCTTGAAGTTTTTAAAGGCCCGGAAGGTGAATCGGTACAAGTGGCTTCATTGGTCCAGGTATTGAAAGATCCAAAGCTAATCGCTGATCCAAATTATGTGAAAGTAGCATTAGACAAAAAAAATAACGCGTTATACTTTAGCCGCAGCGTTATTCCTTTTCCGCGGAATGAAAAAATAGCAACTACCTGGTATGAACATATTGGCGTATATGCTTTTAGAAAAAAAGCATTGCTTGATTTTACTTCCTGGGAAATGACACCGCTTGAAAAAATTGAAAAAATTGAATGTCTGCGTTATCTTGAAAATGGTGTCCCGATAAAAATGGTGATAACTGAATTTATGGGTATTGAAATCGATACACCCGAAGACCTGGTGAAAGCCGCAACTTTTCTTTGACCCCATCAACTTTATTTTTATAATCACTTACTTTCGCATTCAAGGTAAATTATAGATCATGAAATTCAGAAACTTCAAAATGATCGGCTATGTAATATATGGCCGGGGGAGCTTCAATCAATTAGATGAAATATTAATGCCGGTGAGGAAGAAAGATGCCCCCGTAATTTTCCTGGTTGATCATTTTTTTGAGGGAAAAGAATTGGCTTCCCGGGTACCCGCCCAATCGAAAGACAAGATCATCTTTGTGGATGTAGCCAATGAACCGAAAACTACCTATGTAGATAATTTGGCTGAAGAGCTGAAGAATGAATTTGGAAATGTGAGTGGCATCATTGGAATCGGCGGCGGCAGTGCCATGGATCTTGCAAAAGCAGTTGGGCTGATGATGAATAATCCCGGATCCTCTGCTGATTACCAGGGCTGGGACCTGGTAAAAAATCCAGGCGTGTACAAGGCCGGGATACCCACGTTAAGTGGAACCGGGGCTGAAGTTTCACGAACTACAGTACTTACTGGTCCTACGCGGAAGTTAGGTATGAATTCAGATTTTACCCCATTTGACCAGGTTGTTCTTGATCCGGGGCTCATTGCAAACGTTCCTAAGAATCAGCGGTTTTACACTGGCATGGATTGTTATATTCATTGTATTGAAAGCCTTACGGGTACTTATTTAAATGAGTTTAGCAAATCCTATGGTGAGAAAGCTTTGCAGTTATGCCGTCAGGTTTTTCTAGAAAAAAATGATTGGGATGAGGAAAGCGATGATAAACTGATGATGGCTTCATATGCCGGCGGAATGAGTATCGCATACTCGCAGGTGGGCGTTGCACATGCCGTGAGTTATGGACTCAGCTACCTGCTCGGGACAAAGCATGGCATTGGTAATTGTATTGTCTTCGACCAGCTTGAAGAATATTACCCGGCGGGCGTTAGAGAGTTTAAAGAGATGGTTGATAAAAATGAAATTGATATCCCAAAGAATATTTGTGCGGGACTATCAGATGAAGAATTCAATAAAATGATTGATGTCTCACTTGGGATGAAGCCTCTTTGGGAAAATGCCATTGGCCCTGGCTGGGAAACAATCATAACCCGCGACAAGCTTCGGCGTTTGTATGAAAAGCTTTGACAGATTAGCAATCACAAGTTATACTGGAATTTCTTTAGGCTTTATCTTAATTCCTTAGTCTAAATGCCTTTTTTACTTTACTTACTCTCAACCCTAACCGAAGCGCTTAACTGATGCGTCATTTAAAAAGAAGTTTGCAGTATTGTAGTTTCCATTTAGCTTACACCTAAATCAGCGTTGAAATGAAGACAGCAAAGATTATTAGACATAGGCATAAGTATCATCATTACATGAATGATGATCTGAAAGATGTTACAGAAAAAACTTACTTCAAAATTGTTTTTTCCGACCCGGCCGAACTGGGATCGTTCGAAAAATGGTGTATTGCAAATGATGGGCTTTATGACTATGATAAAGAAGAAAGTTGTCAGAAAGGTGAATTACCAAAACTTGAAATATTCAAAGATGAGATTTGCTGGTGCGATATAATGACCTATTACCTGCTTCATGTTTCCGGATATACTTTTTACTCTACAATTCATCCGTACAAAGGGGAAGTGTATACAAAAGATTGATCACGTAAGTTTTGTCGATATGCTTTTGGTTCGTACTTTACCAAACTAAAACCTAACTATTTATGAAGCGTTCATTAAAAAATTTTCTTTTAGCTCTCGTAATTCCTTTTCTCGGTATTGTTTCCTGCAACAGCAAAGAAACAGTTGATAAGGATAAGATAGCAACAACCTCAACAACTGCATTTGATCTTTCTTCAGTGAAGAAAGCAATTGAAAAAAGTAATGCCGATATGGAAGCTGAAATTGCTAAGGGTGATTCTGCTGCTGTTGCCGCTCATTACTCTAAGGATGCTAAATTATTGCCCGACGGGTTTCCGGCTGAAAGCACTACTGATGGAATCAGGAATTCGTGGGGTGGTTTTATGAGCCTGGGGCTATCACTCAAGCTTAATGTAGTAGATGTTTGGGGGAATAATGACCTGGTAGTAGAGGAAGGTACTTATGTGGTGGCTGAAAAATCTGGTAAAAGTGTTGATAAAGGGAAATATATCGTGGTGTGGAAACAAGAAGACGAAAATTGGAAAATGTTTCGCGATATCTGGAATAGCGATGCAAAACCGGCAATGGCTAAATAAAAAACTATATATCATAAGGGCAGTCTCAAAAACAACTTTGAGCTGCTTTTTTTTTGAATTTTGTGGTTTGATTTATTGCGTTTAATTTCCACTCCTCAATTGCAATTATGCTTCACTCTAAATATCTTTCTCTTCTCAATCCATTTGAATTATTGCGGACAAAAAAGGTTCTCCACATTAACCCAACAGTAGAGCCTACACGCAAAGAGCCGGAGGAAATTAAAATATTTGTTTATGATTATGATGCAAATACGCTCAACGAAAGAGAAATAAATACACTTAAGGAGTGTTTTGTTTTTTTAAAAACCCCGTCTATTTCATGGATAAATGTGGATGGCCTTAAGAAAGTTGAGATTGAACAGATATGCGAACGATTTGGCATTCATCCTTTGATTATTGAAGACATCCTGAGTGTAGGGCAGCGGCCTAAAATGGATGAAATAGAAGGCGTTGTTTTTTGCCTGCTGAACATGCTTTATTATAATGAAACGCAACACGTAGTAGAAACAGAACAGATAAGTATAGTACTAGGCAAAAATTTTGTTCTGACATTCCAGGAGGATGCCTCTAAAGATGTATTCAATCCTCTAAGAGATAAGTTGCGACTCAATAGCAGTAAGATTCGTCATAGCGGTGTTGATTTTCTTTTCTATACGCTTATAGATATGATCGTTGATAATTATTTTGTCGTGATGGAAAATCTTAGTGAACGGATTGAATCACTGGAAGAGGAGATTGTTAGAAAAGCAAGCACGAGGTCCCTGATTAAAATCAATTCGCTCCGCAAAGAAATGATCGTTTTGAAGCGAACGATTTCGCCCGTACGAGAATTAGTTAGTGGAATTCTGAGAGCAGAAAGTGAGCTCATCGATGAGAAAACGGAGAAATATTTTAAAGACATTCATGATCATATACTCCAGGCTAATGACCTTGCAGAAAACTACCGGGATGTAATGATGAACTTACAGGATCTGTATGTGAGTAATGTAAATTTGAAAATGAATGAAGTGATGAAAGTAATGGCAATTGTGACTTGCCTGCTTGGTCCGCCAACAGTTATTGGGGGAATCTTCGGAATGAATTTCGTTGAAATTCCATTTGCCGAACATCGTTTAGGTTTTTATTTGACAGTAGGTGTTATGATCCTGTTCCCTGTCATCATGATCTTTATTTTTAAACGCAGGGGCTGGTTTTAAAAAATTTCCGGTTATTATTTCTTTTTATAAATAGGAACCGTACTGCAAGGTTCGCCATACATTATGCTTTTTACAACAGGGCGCAAAAGCCTGGTAACTTCAACGTATGCAGCTTCGGGAACTTGTTTCTCTCCACAACCTTTTACAACAACTCGTTTATCACGGTATTCTTCAATATCCATGGCAGAAAGATTTTTTACAAATAAGTGATTTTTCAACTGCTCCTCATTACCATACAAAACTGCATTTGCTACCGGTTCCAGGTAAGTTGCCGTAAGCATATATGCCCACATCGGAATTACCGCATCTGCTGTACAAGTAATGAATACATTTTTACCCTTGTAATCTTCCCAATCAAAATTCTTCAACGCTTCGCGATAATCTTTTTCCTTGAGGATTAAACCCATGAAGAGATGATCTTTCAGATCAAAAGCTTTAAACTCTTCCGCTGGATAATATTGTTCAAGATCCAGGCTTACAATGCCACTTAGTTCTACTTTATTAATTATTACCTCTTCCATATGCTTATGTTGTTTGAATCAGCTATTGCAAAGTTAAGAATTAATCTCTGCGGCTCTTCAACCTGTATTTTCGAATTACGTTAAAATAAAAGATCCCGCACAATGACGGGACCTTTAAAAATATTATGTTTTGATTTAAAAGAACTTGCTGCGTTTATCTTTTATCTCTGCCATTTTCTTCAATGCTTCAAACGACTGGTTCATAGCTGATTGACGTTCCTGCATCATTTTGCTTGATATCTGTTGTGCAGGAGTAAGTCCTACCGCAGTCTTTAAACCAATACTGTTGACTTTTAAAACAAAAACCCCGGTGTTGCCCGCAATGGGCTCTGATACTTTTGCCTGGTATGCTTTATTGAATGAAGCTCCAATCACTTTAGGTTCCTGGCCAATACCATTTACCATTTGTGCTGTGAAAGTAAGAGTACTGTCGGCTCCTGCAGTAAGTACCGGTTGGGTGTACACAGCTGCGGCTGCTTCCAATGTGGCTGGACTACCAAGCTTCTTCATAATCTCGCTGCTCTTTTTTTCATTACGCACAAATGATTCAACCATTGGCCTTCCGGTAACTGCATCTGGTGTGCCTTCTTTTACTATTTTGGATACAGAAGCTACCACAAAAGTTTCTCCGACAGGGAAAGGTTCGGCTGAAACTTCCCCTGGTTTTGCTTCAAAAGCCCACTTGATGATTGCCCTGGCATCTTGCATATTTCCCAATGTATATTCATTTTCTTTAATAATAGAAGGGGAAGATAATTTAGTGAGGCCATTCTTTTTTAAATACTCATCAAGGGCTTTCTCCGTTCTTGCCCCGGCTGAAAGCCTTGTTGCTGCTGCATTTGCGGCATTGATAGTTTCATCGCTTGGAATAATCTCTTTTGCCAGGTATGCTATTTTATAAACCGGTTGTGGATTTATTTTATTTAAGATTTCTATGTAATGCCATCCAAACTGCGTCTTAACCGCCTTTTTCATCTCGCCTTTTTCGTTCATGATAAAATCACCAAATTCTTTTGCAAAGCCAGTTCCCTGGATAGTAACAATATCAAAGGTCATTTCCCCATTTGTTTTATGCGCCTCCATATCGGTGGTATACTTAGTTTCCAGTGTATTGAAGTCAGCGCCTGAAGCGATCGCAGCCTGGATGCTATCAATCTTTATTTTGGCAACAGAGTCCGCCATTAAAGCTTCCCCGGTTTGTGGATTAACAGTTCCTAATAATATATGGCGCACTTTAATACTATCTGGCAATGTCTTCACTCCTATCAGTTTAGCAAGTACATAATTTTTGCCATTGAGGTATGGGCCAATAACAGCGTTGCTTCCTGCATTGATAATCGAATCTTTAAATGGATCATCAATACGTGCTTTTGGCTTGTAGAGGTCCTCGAAATTTATTGCTGAAATATTCCTGGCAACGAATGCTTTAGTATTAGAATCCGCAAGTAACTGTGGTTTTAGTGTATTCATGTTCTCCAGGAGTTTAGCTGTATCCTGGGCATTAGGTGCCGCGCTAAAAGTTACATATGAAATAATCCTTCCCGCTTCCTGCTTGTATTTCTTTTTATGTTTAGCGAGATATTCTTCAATTTCTTTATCAGACACTTTTACAAGACTGTCTGAAATTACACTGTAAGGGATGGCTACATAAGATATATTTGAAAAACTGCGGGTATCATTATCCTCTTTCTGCACAAGCCATGAAGGCATGTAAATACTTGCCGAAATCATTGAAGTGTACTTATTATACAAGGTAAATAGGCGCATTGGCTCTATAACCTGTGCGTCTACTGCATCCCTTTGTTCCTTGTTCTTCGATTTGCGCACACCATTCCACCATTGCTTAACTTTTTCGATATCATATTGTTGAGTCTGTGGATCGGAGAATGCCTGTTTTAATGATTGCGGAGCATCATCGCTTAACATTGTAGCAGTCATCTCTTTTGGGGTAAACGCCAATCCAAGACTATTGAATTCATCAGTGATAAGTTTCTCGCCAATCATTTGGTCCCAAACCTGTTGCATCATTTGTCCGCGCATTTCTTTGAAATTCGGATTTTGCTGCTCAGCATTTTTGATTCTTTTATTGTACTCTTCGAGTTCAAGGGTTTCGCCGCCTACGCTACCAATGGATGTTGATCTGCCCCCAAATAATCCTCCGCCTGCACCAGTACTTGCGTCCATCAAAAGAAATCCGATAAGGCTAAGGGCTATCACACCTATAACAATTGCTGCACCCTTGTCCCGTATAGTTTGAATAATTGACATAAAGATCCTGTTACTTAATTTTTAAAATGGTGGCAAAAATAGGCTAAATAAACATATGAACAAGCTGTGGATAAAGCTTTGTAGAATAAGAGTAGCAAGGGTTTGTGAAAAAATATAGAGTCTTTTACTTTTTGTCCTGCAATTGAACTTCCTTTTATTTTGATTATTGATGAAAAAAGTAAAGACGCCAGAAAATTATAACCCGGAAAAGATAGAAAATAGGTCAAATTGCCTTATCAACAGGACGTGGGGATAAATTATAAAACCTGTTGAAAAGCGCCCTTTATCCAATTATGGTTTGTGAAGAGAAAAGGATAACTAAGGCAAGTTCTGCCGTTTTAAAATCTTTATGAAAGTAAGTAACATTTTACCGGTGGTCAATTCACAACATTTTATTTTTTTTTACATTTTTTATTTTCCCCCTACTTTTTAGTTGACAGATGTTAACAAGCATTCCATATTAATATTGACAGAGGTTATAGTCTTGTGGATTATTTGTTAATGAAGGTGGATAAGCAGGATAAATTACTTTTGCAAATAGGATTTTATTTATGTTTCCACAAATCCACAGCCCTAATAGTAATAGACCTTTATATAAATAATGTATTAATACTAAATACTATGGCAGATATAAACATTCCTGCTGCTCTTTCGCAAATTGAAAAAAAAGGTTTTCTCGATATTGATATTGATGTTAACTTGGACCTATTCGCCGAAATAGAAAGACTTAAAAAAGAAAAAAATGCAATCATCCTCGCTCACTATTACCAGGAACCCGATATACAGGATGTGGCAGATTTTATCGGGGATAGCCTGGGATTGGCACAAAAAGCACAGAACACAGATGCAGATATTATCGTCTTTGCAGGCGTTCACTTTATGGCTGAGACGGCTAAAATACTCAACCCCTCAAAAAAAGTTTTATTACCAGACCTCAATGCCGGGTGCTCCCTTAGCGATTCAGCCCCTCCTGCTTTATTTAAAAAATTTAAAGATAAATATCCCGACCATATCGTTATAACTTACATTAATTGCTCGGCAGGTATGAAGGCTTTAAGTGATATAATCTGCACTTCATCTAATGCGCAAAAAATAATTGAAAGCTTGCCCAAGGATCAGAAAATAATTTTTGCCCCGGATAAAAACCTGGGTGCGTACCTGGTAAAAAAAACCGGTCGCGATATGATTCTTTGGAACGGCGCATGTATGGTACACGAGATATTCAGCCTTGAGAAAATAACTAAATTAAAGATTCGCCATCCCAATGCTAAAGTTATAGCACACCCTGAATGCGAAGAACCAGTGTTGAGGGTAGCAGATTTTATAGGAAGTACCACAGGCTTATTGAAATATTCCAAAGAGAGTGAGGCAAATGAATTTATTGTAGTAACAGAAACAGGTATACTGCACCAAATGCAAAAATCTTCCCCGAACAAGACTTTTATTCCTGCTCCGCCCAATAACAGCTGTGCCTGCAATGATTGCCCGCATATGAAGCTTAATACCCTTGAGAAGTTGTATCTCTGCATGGAGTATGAAGTTCCAGAAATAAAAATGGAGGAATCTATAAGGATAGCTGCCAAAAAACCGATAGAGAGAATGCTTGAGATTAGCGCTCAGTACGGACTATAAAGCAATTGACAGTTGATAGTGGAGAATTATCTGTTTTTGATTGTAGAATATAGTTATCCGCAAAATAATAATTTTGACCTAAATCAAAGACTGGAGACCTAAGACTTTATTGTTTAACATGAATCAACTTTTCTTCCTGCTTCACAAAGCGGCCCACCGGTTTTGAATAAACGATTCCAAACTTCTCAAAAGCGTTCATCACTCCTGCTACGTCTTTTGGAGAAACCGCTATCAACAATCCTCCGTTAGTTTGTGGATCTGGTAACAGGCTAAATGCTTCCATTACGTTTACGCCTTTTTCAAAACTAACTTTTGCACTATAACTGTTCCAATTCCTATATGTTGCATCTGGTACTATACGTTGCGCCAGGTATTCCCTCGCCCCGTCAACAACAGGCAAGTCCTGGTAATAAAGTTCAGCTGAAAGGCCTGCTCCCTCTGCCATTTCCATGAGATGGCCCAGGATACCAAAACCTGTTACATCAGTCATAGCATGTACACCTGGAATTTGCCCCAATACTTCACCAACCTTATTTAATGCCGACATCTGGTGGATCATGTCAATAGCATGTTCATTTTTTATCAGGCCACGTTTCTGCGCAGTTGATAATATCCCAACACCAATTGGCTTTGTAATAAAAATGAGGTCTCCGTCCTGGGCTGTATTATTCTTTTTGAGATTTGTTAATTTAATAGTACCGGTTACGGCTAGCCCAAATATAGGTTCGGTTGAATCAATACTATGCCCGCCGGCAAGTGGGATTCCTGCTTCTTCGCAAATTTGCCTGCTGCCTTCTAAAACCTGTTGTGCTAAGGAAGAAGGCAGTTTTTCAACCGGCCATCCGAGAATTGCAATGGCCATTAAAGGTTTGCCACCCATCGCATACACATCACTGATAGCATTAGCGCTGGCGATCCTGCCAAAATCAAATGCTGAATCCACGATTGGCATAAAAAAATCTGTAGTTGAGATTATCCCGGTACCATTTCCTGCATCATACACTGCCGCATCATCCAGACTATTATTACCAACCAGCAGGTTTTGAAACTTCACAAATGGTTTATCGGAGCTTAAAATTTCCTGCAGTAGTTTTGGTGCAATCTTACAACCACATCCTGCACCTCGTGAATATTGAGTCAGGCGTATTTCATCTGTTGTTTCCATAAATGGGTTCTGATATTTTTTTAAGAAGGTTGGGGGTATTTGTAAACGCATCAACGGTTTCACAATTTATCTTCGTCAAAAGAGAAGAAAGTTCCAGGCGATTGTGCAAACCTTTTGTATAGAGTTTGTCATAATAATTTAGCAGAATCCTGAAGCAGTTCGAGATATCTTTTTCAATCAAATAATTCACCGCATTCTTTGTTTCCAGTCCGCCCAAACGCTTACTTATTCGTACAATTGAATTAATGAGTTGTTCCTGCGAATATTTACCATAACTATCTACCAGGTAAGACAACCGTTGTTCAAATCCAATATCCAGGAAATATATAGAACTCGATCTCATTTGTTCCCAGATATTTCCCGGTATCATCACCTGGCCAATTCTTTGACTTTCATCTTCCACCCATGCCGCATCCTGGTTCAAATAATTCCGCTCAAGATTTAATGCAAGTAAATTTTCAAACATTTCCTGGCTGGGCTGGGCTTTTTCACCCAGGGCGCCAAAAGCCGAACCCTTATGATTGGCAAGCCCTTCAAGATCGATAACGTTTTGGCCTAAACGCTGAAGCTCATCCAGCACCCTGGTTTTTCCTGACCCGGTATATCCTCCAAGAATTCTGAAAGAATATTTTTTATCAAATTGATTTAATACCCATCGCCTGTATGCCTTGTAGCCGCCTGTCAACTGGTAAATTTCTAACCCATAGAGGTCCAGCAGCCAGGCAATAGCACCGCTGCGCATGCCTCCGCGCCAGCAAGTTACAAGGATAGTACGGTTATCCTGTTCCATGGATTTTGCAATTACTTCGGCTTCTTCAACAATGTTTCTCATCTTAGGCCCAAAAAAATCAAGACCCAATTTAATTGCTATTTCTCTTCTCTGCTGTTTGTATGCAGTTCCTATTATTTTTCTTTCTTCATCTGAAAATAAAGGTAGGCTAACTGCCCCCGGAAATTGGCCATGCACAAATTCACCAGGGCTTCGTACATCGATTACAGGCTTCTCTTGAGCCAATGTAATAAACTCTGCTATATCAATTTTTTTAACTGGCATTACCGGCAAAAATAGTTAATGAAGTGCTTTTAGAATATCATAAAAAAGCCACCCTGGAAAAACAGGATGGCTTTAATTTTTTTAAAATAAATTCTATTTCCTGATCTCAACATTTACATCTTTTGTACCCACTTTTACACCCTCTTTATTTACATTTACATCAGTTGTTTTATGCTTTACTCCTGCTCCATCTTTGCCCACACTTACTTCCGTTGTTTTGCGGGTATCCGCCGGAGGAGTAGTAGTTTTTACATCAACCTGGGTATTATCAGTTTTCGTCTCTGTGCTCGATTTAGATGTATCAGATCCATCAGTGCATGCTGAAAATAATACTGCTGAAACAATTGCAAAATTTAAAAAGGCTTTTTTCATTTTATATTTTTTAAGGTTATACATGGTCATCCGTTCATTGAGGTAAGGAACTCATAGTTGTCCTTTGTACCCCTCATATTTTTCATAAGCATATTCATCGCTTCTTCTGTGTTCATATCAGCGATATGATTTCTCAACACCCACATACGATGCAGGATATCTTTATCAAGCAGCAAATCATCTCTTCTTGTTGAAGATGCCACAATATCAATGGCAGGGAATATCCTGCGGTTTGCCAGGCGCCTGTCGAGTTGTAATTCCATATTGCCCGTACCTTTGAATTCTTCAAAGATCACCTCATCCATTTTACTTCCGGTATCAACCAGGGCTGTTGCTAGAATAGTAAGCGAACCACCATGTTCAATCTTCCGTGCCGCTCCAAAAAACTGTTTAGGTTTCTGCATCGCATTTGCTTCCACACCTCCAGACAACACCTTTCCACTTGCCGGAGCCACAGTATTATGGGCCCGTGCTAACCTTGTTATACTGTCCAGGAGAATCACTACGTCGTGTCCGCATTCTACCAGGCGTTTGGCTTTTTGAAGTGCCATTGTGCTTACTTTTACATGCTTCTCTGCTGGCTCATCAAAAGTAGATGCGATAACCTCAGCCCTTACGCTCCTTTCCATATCTGTTACTTCTTCCGGGCGCTCATCAACCAGTACGATCATTAAATAACATTCCGGGTGATTTGCTGCAATTGCGTTGGCAACTTCTTTCAGCAACATCGTCTTACCGGTTTTTGGTTGGGCAACAATTAAGCCACGCTGTCCTTTACCGATAGGAGTAAACAGGTCCATGATCCTTGTCGACATGTTACTTGCTTCGGTAAAAAGATTCAATTTTTCGAAAGGAAACAAGGGAGTAAGATAATCGAAGGGTACCCGATCGCGAACCTCTTCAGGACCCTTGCCATTTATTGTTTCAACCTTTAATAATGCAAAATATTTTTCACCTTCTTTTGGTGGACGAACTGATCCATAGACCGTATCGCCCGTTTTCAATCCAAATAATTTGATCTGTGATGGCGATACATAAATATCATCCGGGGATGAGAGATAGTTGTAATCACTGCTGCGTAAAAAACCATATCCATCAGGCATCATTTCCAGAACCCCTTCTCCGAGGATTACACCATCAAATTCTATGTTAAATGCCTGTTCTCTGCGTGGGGGATAATTCCTTTGCTGAACAGGTGGACCATCATTACCCGCATTTTCCGGACCTTGAGGAAGGTCATCATTAAGTAATTCAACCAACGCGGGTGCTATTGACACATGATCTTTGATCTCTTTATTATGATGCCTTACTTCCTTTTGCTGCCTTTGGGGAGCTTCTTCTTCCTCATCTTCTTCTTCTTCTTCTAAAGGCTGGCTATTCTCCGGGGCAGTTTCTACCTGGATTTTTTTAACCGGGCGCTTCTTTTCCACCGCGGCCACAAGTTCGGGTTTCTTAATTTTCACCTCAGCTTTAGGTTTTTCTTCAATTACTTCTTCCACTTCAGTTGTACTGGGAGTAGCTGCTTTTACCATGCGCTTGCGCTTCGGTTTATCAGCGTCATTATTTTTTTCTGCGCTATTCATTGTTGCTTGTTTATCCAGGATCTTATTAATCAACTCCTGTTTATCGTTTTTTTTAGGATTGAGAATTTCGAGTTCGGCTGCAATATCGAGCAACTCAGGAACGAGCAAATCGTTCAATTGTAAAATGTCGTACATAAAAAGTCTTGTAGATTAACCTCAAAACCTGCCTAAAGTTGTGAAATCTAAAGTTTGTGAAATCTGATTTTGATATTATTTGGATTGGATCCGTATTAGAAAACTGATGAGCGTTAGAGAATTTGGGAGAACCAATCAGTTTTTTCTACTGCAATAATACGGTAATTTTCAAAAACCAAAAAAAATTTCTTGAAAACCAAGACACTGTGATGATATTATATAATTTGATGCATTTCTCCGGAATCTATCAATCTGCTTAATCGGGGATAATACTTGAGGCTTTGGATTATCTTTGCGCAGTTTAATAGAGACATATGTTTAACAAACGCACAAGGATAAAAGCAATTTTAGCTACAGAACCTGGTTCTGGAGATCATATAGTTATGGGATGGGTGCGTACTTTTAGAAATAACCAGTTTATCGCGCTGAATGATGGGAGTACAAACCATAATCTGCAAGTGGTCCTGGATTTTGCAAATACGGAAGAAAGCCTGCTAAAACGTATTACCACAGGGGCAAGCATTAAAGCTAGCGGTACACTGGTGTCTTCACTGGGAAAAGGCCAGAGAGTGGAGCTTAAAGCCAGTCAGATCGAGATCCTGGGAGACAGTGACGCTGAAAAATTCCCCCTTCAACCGAAAAAGCATAGTCTCGATTTTTTGCGGGAGATTGCTCACCTCCGTTTTCGCACCAATACTTTTGGGGCAGTATTCCGGGTGAGGCATGCCCTGGCTTTCGCAGTTCACAAGTTTTTTAATGATAAGGGCTTTGTTTACCTACACACTCCAATTATCACAGCAAGCGATGCCGAGGGTGCGGGTGAAATGTTTCGTGTAACCACCCTTGAATTAGGAAATCCGCCCCGGGATGACAAGGGTGAGATAAACTTTAAAGAAGATTTTTTCGGCAGACCAACCAACCTTACAGTAAGCGGACAATTAGAGGGTGAGTTGGGTGCTACAGCATTTGGTGATATCTATACATTCGGTCCTACTTTTCGTGCGGAGAATTCAAATACTACGAGGCATCTTGCTGAATTCTGGATGATTGAACCGGAAATGGCTTTTTCAGATCTTGAAGACAATGCAAACCTGGCTGAAGAATTTATAAAATATATCATCCGGTATGCAATGGATAATTGCAGTGATGATCTTGCTTTTCTTGCTTTACGCCAGGAAGAAGAAGACAAACAAAAGCCGTTACAGGAGAGAAACGAAATGGGGTTATTGGAGAAGCTGGAATTCATTATTATTAATGAATTTGAAAGGCTAACCTACACCGAAGCAATAGAAATTCTCCGGGAAAGCGGTCATAATAAGAAAAAGAAATTTCAATTTCCTATTGACAAATGGGGAGTGGATCTGCAAAGCGAGCATGAGCGTTACCTTGTCGAAAAACATTTTAAAAAACCGGTCATACTCACTGACTATCCCAAAGACATCAAGTCATTTTATATGCGGATCAATGATGATGGTAAGACAGTTGCCGCGATGGACATACTTGCGCCGGGAATTGGTGAGATCGTAGGGGGTTCACAAAGAGAGGAACGCTATGATAAACTAACGGCTCGTATGCACGAAATGAATATACCGGCTGCAGATTTAAGCTGGTATCTCGATACCAGGAGATTCGGCTCCTGCCCTCATGCCGGCTTTGGGCTTGGATTTGAAAGATTAGTACAATTTGTTACGGGCATGGGAAATATAAGAGATGTTATCCCTTTTCCAAGATATCCTAAGAGCGCAGAGTTTTGATAGGATTATTTGAATTTCTTCCTTCCCAAATCTACATTTGCAAAGCATAAAAATAAAATCATACCACATGTCAATTCCAGTAGTAGATCTCTCTGATTTCACCAGCGGAGATCCGGAACGGAAGATCGCTTTTGTGCAACAGTTAGGCAAGGCTTATGAAGAAGTAGGTTTTGTTGCAGTGAAAAATCATGGCATACCTGACGATCTTATAGGAGATTTATACCGGTATGTCCAGGAATTCTTTTCTCTTCCTTCTCACCATAAGAAAAAGTATGAAATACAAGGTATGGCGGGCCAGAGAGGATATACTTCTTTTGGTACAGAGCACGCCAAGGGAAGTGAGGCTCCGGATCTAAAAGAATTTTTTCAATATGGACAAACCGTTCCTACAGACCATCCGCTTAAGCCGGAATACCCTAATAATGTAATGGTCAAAGAAGTGCCCAATTTTGATAAAACTTTTTATGATGCTTACCGAGCTTTTGAAAAATCAGGTAAAGCTCTGCTGCAGGCCATCGCATTGTACCTTAACCTTAACGAAAAGTATTTTGATGAATTTGTTGTGGACGGAAATTCTATCCTGAGATCCATCCATTACCCGCCAATCACCACTGAGCCTACCAGTGCGATACGTGCAGAACAACACGAAGATATTAACCTCATTACGCTGCTTGTAGGTGCATCAGCCGATGGTTTACAAATCCTGACAAAACAGGATGAATGGGTCGGAGTGACCTCATTACCTGATCAGATCGTTGTAAACGTAGGTGATATGCTCCAACGTCTTACCAATAATAAATTAAGAAGTACAACACACCGCGTCGTTAATCCTGCACGCGAACTCTGGCACACATCCCGATTTTCCATTCCTTTTTTTCTTCATCCAAAAGCGGCAATGGATCTCACATGTCTTGAAAGCTGTATTGATGAAGAACAACCAAAACAGTATGAAAATGCGACTGCAGGAGAGTATCTTGACGAACGCCTGAGAGAAATCGGTTTAAAAAAATAGTAAATTATTTCGTGCGGAAAGTACCCCTGATTATTGACCTGATTGTACCACGCGATTAGATGACTATCAAGGTTTACTGGCTTTTAGTATCCTCATATTTTGAAACAGCTTTTATTATTTTTTGTATTTTCAATCGATGTTGCTTCGCCACGTTTCTTTTCTAAGGTCAGTCTTCTTTCATAGTATCACTGCTTTTGGCGGTCCGCAAGGGCATTTGGGGATGATGATGAAAACTTTTGTGGATAAAAGACGCGATTTGACGAGGGAAGAACTGATGGAATATATTTCGTTCTGCCAAATGTTGCCGGGCGCATCATCTACCCAAACTTTAACCCTGATTGGTTATAAACGCGGCGGAGTAGTGCTCGGCATATTTACCCTTGTCATTTGGATATTGCCTGCCAGCCTGCTTATGGCAAGCTTGAGCTTCATCCTGCATTACATTGATAGCAATGAAATAAAAAATAATCTTTTCACTTTTATTCAACCCATGGCGGTTGGTTTTCTCGGCTATGCGGCCTATAAAGCTTTTGGGATTTCAATCAAAAATGAAATTACGCAGGTGATCATGTTGTTTGCGATGACATTCACCTATATTTTGTTTCAAACTCCATGGGTATTCCCTGTACTGATTATTGCCGGCGGCATAGTTACCAACTTTAGCGATAAGCGTATACCTGATAAAGAGAAAATAAAACCTAAACTCATTAAATGGAGAAATATCTGGTTCTTCGTTTTGATCTTCATTATTGCGGGTGCCTTCAGTGAAACCGCCAGGAAACAGAATTGGCCGGATAAAAAAGCATATAATTTATTTGAGAACTTTTATCGGTTTGGAAGCATGGTGTTTGGTGGCGGAGATGTTCTGATACCTATGATGTACGAGCAATATGTGGTGAGGGAAAAAACAAATTACATGACTAAAGAAGAATTCTTGACAGGATCTGGAATGGTTCGCGCTATTCCGGGTCCGGTATTCTCTATTGCTACTTTTACTGGAGGGATGGTAATGAGAAAGGATGGGCCAGGTATGCAAATGCTCGGTTGTCTAATTGCTACAATTGCTATCTTTTTACCCAGCGCTTTACTAGTACTGTTTTTCTATCCAGTATGGCACAACCTTAAAAAGTATGTAGTAGTTTATCGGGCACTGGAAGGGATAAACGCAGTTGTAGTTGGTATCATGCTTGCCGCTACACTATACCTCCTCCAGGATATCTCGATCACTAGCCTGAAAACCGTTAGCCTGTTGAATGTTAGCGTTATTGTGGGAACCTTTTGCCTGCTTGCTTTTACACGGATAAAATCACCTTATGTGGTAATAACCTGTCTTTTCCTGGGATGGCTAGCTCATTATTATCATTTATAATAATGGTTTCTTTCAATTTCATCTTTCACAACATCCGGCACCAGGTAACGGATAGAATTGCCTTGCATTATCATATCACGTACACGCGTAGACGAAATATCAAAAAGAGGAGCTTCGAGCACCGTTATATTTGCGTGCTGCACTTCTTCAATATTAAACCCCGGACGTTTATAAACAAGAATCGGATAGTTAGAGAGAATTAATTCAAAATTTTTCCATTTTCCGATATTTTGCAAACTATCGCTCCCCATAATTATCGAAAACTGGTATGACGGATATTTCTCGTTGAGATAGGTGAGGGTATCAATTGTAAAAGAGGGCCTGGGCAAACTAAATTCGATGTTACTTGCCCGAAGTTTGGATTCCCCTTCGATTGCCAACTGGATAAGATTTAGCCGATGGTATTCATTCAACAGTGATTTGGATGTTTTCAAAGGGTTTTGTGGTGAAACCACAAACCAGACCTGGTTCATCGCTGTATAATTAACGATGTGACTTGCTATAGCAAGATGGCCGATATGTACCGGGTTAAAGGAGCCAAAATATAGTCCAACCGTCATTAAAATATTGATTATCAACTAGTTATTTCTTCAACCCAAATTTTCTCAGCTTCATTTAGCCGAAGGCTCAGGTTGTAACCTGAGACAAAAACTGAAATAGGATCTCCAAGCGGCGCCCGATGTTCTACGGTTATGGATTCCCCAGGGACGCATCCCATTTCCATTAACTTAATAAATATTTCGTCGTCATCAAATTCTTTAATCACCGCACTCTTCCCAGTCTTTAATTCAGAAAGCTTCTTCAACATGACATTCATTTTCTCTATTCAGCAAATGTATTATAACGGATTATGTATTTTCGGTCTTATGCCAAAAGGATTTGGAATTATTGAATTTAATTTGAGTTATCCAGGTGTAAGGTTGAATAAGCGCCGGGCTCTAAAAGATTTCATTTTTGCAATGTTTAAGGCAGAAAATAAAATGGCCGACTACATTTCTATTACTTTCCTGTCTGATCACGCTTTGCTAAAGATGAACAGGGCTTACCTCAATCATGATTACCATACGGATATCCTCACTTTTGACCTTAGTTCCACAAAAAATTTGGTTTCTGGAGATATTTATATCAGTGTTGAACGCGTAAAAGAAAATGCTGGAATTAATGCAGTTAGTTTTGAGAAAGAATTGCACCGGGTTATTTTTCATGGAGTACTTCACCTTCTTGGATACCGGGATAAAACGAGTCGCCAGGTTAATCTAATCAGGCTAAAAGAGGACTACAACCTTTCAAGATATTTCGTTTCACGTGAAACACAATGAAGGTGTTCCACGTGAAACAAGCTATTTAAGTGCTTGTTTATCAAAATAGTACCTTTACCTCAAATCGAAATTGTGTTTAAAGAATACGATATTATAGTTGTAGGAGCTGGACATGCGGGTTGTGAAGCTGCAGCCGGTGCGGCAAATATGGGCAGCAGTGTACTCCTCATAACTATGAATTTGCAAACGATAGCCCAAATGAGCTGTAATCCAGCGATGGGGGGAATAGCTAAGGGACAAATTATTAGGGAAATAGATGCTTTAGGAGGCTACAGCGGAATTGTTACAGATGAAACAATGATTCAATTTCGCATGCTGAACCGGAGTAAAGGCCCCGCAATGTGGAGTCCCAGGGCACAAAGCGATAGGGTTCTTTTTACTATCAAATGGCGGGAAATGCTCGAGCAAACCCCAAACCTGGATTTTTACCAGGATAATGTGGTAGGATTAGTTAAAATTGGAAACAGGATCTCAGGAGTTCAAACCTCTCTTGGTCATGTGATTAAGGCAAAAGCCGTTGTTTTAACAAACGGGACTTTTTTGAATGGAGTAATTCATATTGGGGAGATCAAATTGGGAGGAGGAAGAATGGCAGAGAAAGCCGTGACAGGTATTACTGAAAACCTGGTGGACTGGGGATTTGAAACCAATAGGCTTAAAACGGGTACCCCACCAAGAATTGATGGGCGCAGCCTGGATTATACTAGAATGGAAGAGCAAAAAGGAGATGAGGAGATAGTTGGCTTCTCTTTCATGGAAACCAAAAGACCAGAAAAGCAGCGCAGCTGCTGGATTACCTACACCAATAAGGAAGTTCATGAAATTTTGAAAGAAGGATTCGAAAAGAGCCCAATGTTCCAGGGAAGGATACAAGGCACCGGGCCACGGTATTGCCCAAGTATCGAAGATAAAATAAATCGCTTTGCCGAAAGAGACCGCCACCAACTATTTGTTGAACCTGAAGGTTGGAATACCATTGAGATTTATGTAAATGGATTTTCTTCTTCATTGCCTGAAGAGATTCAATTAAGGGCATTACAACATGTTCCTGGGTTTGAAAATGCAAAAATGTTCAGGCCAGGGTATGCTATAGAGTATGATTATTTCCCACCCACGCAATTGAATTTTACTCTTGAGACGAAACTTGTCGAAAATCTTTTTTTTGCAGGACAGATTAATGGAACTACAGGATACGAGGAAGCCGCTTGCCAGGGGCTAATGGCTGGGATAAATGCTCATCAAAAAGTAATTGGAGGTGAACATTTTGTTTTGAAAAGAAGTGAGGCATATATAGGAGTGCTCATTGATGACCTGATAAATAAGGGTACCGATGAGCCCTATCGAATGTTTACCAGCAGAGCTGAATTCCGCACCTTACTTAGACAGGATAATGCTGACCTGCGTTTAACCGAAAGAAGCTACAGGCTTGGGTTGGCTTCACAAGAAAGAATGGAAAAAGTGAAGTTGAAATCTATTGCAATTGACGAAGTAAAATCAATCCTTGATAAAACGAGTTTTGAGCCTATTGACCTCAACGATTTTCTTGAAAGGCTGGGTTCGAGCGCCATTAGCGGTAAGCAGAAAGCCGCACAGATTATCCTACGGCCCTCCATTTCAATAGCCGGTTTAATTAATGCTGTGCCGGCATTAAAAGTGGTGTTAGGAAATTATGATCCCGAGGTATTGGAACAAGCAGAGATCCAGGTAAAATACCAGACGTATATCGATAAAGAGAAAGAGCTCGTGGCCCGGATGGGTTTAATGGAAGACCTGGTGATACCCGACAGCTTTGATTATGGCAAGATAAATTCACTTTCAAACGAAGCGCGTCAAAAATTTATCAAGATCAAACCGAAAACCCTTGGACAAGCCAGCCGTATCAGCGGCGTCAATCCAAGTGATGTCCAGATATTGATGGTCTACATGGGGAGATAGCGTCTACTCAAGTGCGTTAGTTTACAAGCAAGCAAATTATGATTTAAAAATGCGCTTATGCATTTACGTTAGTTTTGGTTTTACCTTTACTATTCAAAGTTCATTAGATGAAAGTTTTCAACATATTTAGCGAATAGTTCAGACAACACCTTATCCGCTTCTCCGGCAACTTTTATGATCTCGGCAATATTTACTGGTTTTAAATTATCGGGGTCACATTCATCAGTAACAACACTAATCGCCGCGCACGGTAAACCAATATGATTGGCTACAATTACTTCAGGAACTGTACTCATGCCCACAAGGTCGGCACCAATCCTGTCAAGATATCTATATTCAGCGCGGGTTTCAAGATTAGGTCCAACAACTGAAGCGTAAACTCCAGTTCTGAGATTCACCTGCATTTTAGCCGCGATAGCTTTCAATTGCACAGCCATTTCTTGATCATAAGGGCAGCTCATATCCACGAAACGATTCCCAAGCTCTGGCGCGTTTAACCCACGTAAAGGATTTTCCGGTAACAAATTTATATGATCATCGAGTAATACCAGGTCGCCTTTTTTGAATTGCTTATTTATACCCCCGGCAGCATTACTAAGCAATAATTGTCGCACACCCAGGGCTTTCATAACCCTTACCGGAAAGGTTATTTCCTGCATACTGTATCCTTCATAATAATGAAAGCGGCCCTGCATTACAATTACACGGCGACCTCCAATACTCCCACAAATCAATTCCCCTTTATGAAACTCCACTGTTGCAATTGGAAAATTTGGAACCAATGCGTATGGTATCCTCGTTTCAATTTTAATTTTCTCAATAAAACCATTAAGTCCTGTCCCGAGAATAAACGCATAATCAATATCAGTCATTTGTTTTGCCCGAAGAAAACCAACCGTTTCTGCTGTCTTTTCAATAATATTATCCATATTTTAAGTTTAGTAATTGACTTATGGTAAAACCAATATGCTTCAATGAGCGTATTTTTCCAAATGAAAATAATATTGTTCTCAATACTTCTTACTTCAATGTTGCAAACTTCTTTTTCACAGACAGCAGGCAAAGAAAAACAAAATCAGCCGCAATTGACACTGATCGACCTTTCACAACAAATACTACTTGCAGTTAAAACAAAAGAGCCAGCTGATAGCTTTTTGCAAACGTTAGCGGAAATTGATCCTGGGCGAATTCAACAGGAATTATCCGGGGATGATAATAAAAAAGCTTTTTGGATAAATTTGTACAATGCATATACACAGGTAATATTGAATGCTAACCCCGGCAAGTATGAAAATCGTGGAGAGTTCTTTAGAGATAAGCAAATCAATATAGCAGGGAGAATGTTGAGCCTGGACGATATTGAACACGGCATCTTACGCAGGTCGAAAATAAAATGGAGCTTAGGCTATCTGAACAAATTTTTTCCTGGTTCATTCGAAAGAAAAAACCGGGTTAATAAAGTTGATTACAGGATTCATTTTGCATTGAACTGTGGTGCTAAAAGCTGTCCCCCGATTGCTTTTTATAAGCCAGATCAAATCGATAAACAATTAAGCCTGGCAACTAAAACATATTTAAAAGGAGATGCAATATATTCGGGGGATAATAATTCGGTGGGCTTACCAGCGTTGATGGGATGGTTCAGGCATGATTTCGGTGGAAAGAAAAAAATGAAGACTTTGCTAAAAGCACTTGAAATAATTCCGGAAAATTCAGACCCAAAAATCCATTTTAAAAAATATGATTGGAATCTTTTTCTTGCAAATTATGCAGAAGAATAAAAATCAGTAAAGTACAAGCAGTAAAAAACCGATTGAGCCATTTTGAAAAAAGCACTTATAATATTTATAAAGAATCCCGTACAAGGTAATGTGAAAACCCGTGTTGCAAAAGATTTGGGCGACTTAGTAGCCCTTGAAGTTTATAAAAAGCTACTGACTTATACGCACGCAATAACTAAAGGTGTGGCTGCAGACCGGTTTGTTTTTTATGGAGACTATGTAAATGAAAATGACATATGGGAGAAATTCATTTTTAAGAAAAAACTTCAATCGGGATTGGATCTTGGTGAGAGAATGCATAATGCATTCGCAATGGTTTTTGACGAAGGATACCAACATGCGATTATAATCGGCAGCGATTGCCTGGAAATATCAAGTGAAATATTAGAAGAGGCATTCATGGAGTTAGAGAAAAGGGATGCAGTAATTGGACCGGTACCAGATGGCGGATACTCCCTGTTAGGAATAAACGAAGTTATTCCCCAGCTATTTAAAAATAAAATATGGAGCGGGATAAATGTATTTGATGATACAACCAGGGACCTCGCCAAATCTAATCTTTCTTATACTATTCTGCAGGAATTAAGTGATATTGATACAGCAGATGATTGTAAAAAATATCCTGGGTTACTCCCTTCATTATAATCAACTAACGGTAATGAAGACATGCTTTATATTCATTAATCATTTCTTCCTGGCTTGCTCCTTTTTTGTACATACTTATCATCTTTTTATTTGCCAACTGAACTTTTAACCAGGAATTAGTATCATATTTCCTAGCGGATACAAGGGCGTCGCCCGGGATAATCTTATATCTAACGTTTATTCTTACACGCTTTACAAATTCATAATCTTCCATCATTATCAATTCCTCCTTAAACCCGCCTTTCTCAATAAACAAACTCTTAGTTACAAATAGCGTTTGATCGCCACCGTAACACATAAACCAGTCGAAGCGGGTAAAGAACGCGTTAAGTTTTAAAATAGTTTTAGGGCTGTCAAACTTTGTACGGTAACGTCCTATCGAATACCCTTCACAGCATGCATTCATAATATCCACACAATATGAAGCCGGTGGAATTGTATCGGCGTGAATAAAATAAAGAATGCTGCCTTTGGCCAGGGAGGCTCCGTAATTCATTTGTGAAGCACGGCTTTTTTGGGGTGAAGTAACAACTGTAGCACCAGTTTGGCGAGCCCTGTCACAAGTAGCGTCTGTACTTTCAGCATCCACTACAATGATTTCCATTAACCATTCCCCGGCATTATCCAAGAGGAAAGAAACTAAACGTCCGATGTTTTTTTCTTCATTAAAAACCGGTATGACTACAGAGATGGTTTGCATATAAATGAGTTAAAAATAGGATCTTGTAGCCAAAGATTGGCGCTTACGTGATTTGGCTAATTACCTGGTTTAGGTATTAGCTGAACTTCGGGCTTATTTAAAATAGATTTACATATAAATCTATTAACTTATTTCTTTATATTTATCTGCAACAGTTTACCAAACTTTTAATATAGGTATCGATTAGGAAGACACCCCACTTTCCTATTTTCAGACCTCAGATTATTGAAAGCTTAAAGCAATTAATTTATATATAGTGATCTGCAAGAAAATTAACCTCGAATCATTGGTTGTGAGACTGAAAAAGAATTTTTATTATAAACTCATCTCTTTTTCTTCACTGATTTTTATAGCTTCAATATCCTTTGCACAAGTGGATACCGTTTTACAAAAGGAAGTAGCAAGCCCTGCAAAAAAACTGGCTGTCTTTATTGATTGCAATACGGCTTGTGATATGAACTATATAAAAGCAAATTTTAGAATAGTTGATTTTCTATTAGATATGAATGCAGCAGATGCGCATGTTTTAATAAATGAGCAGGCTACAGGAGGAGGTGGAGGTTCTATACAAATGATCTTCTACGGGCGACATGCTTTCAAAGGAATCCGCGATACGCTTACTTTGAATGTAATGCGAAATACTACCGATTTTGAGCGACGGGCCGAGATGCTAAGAGTGATTAAAGTTGGCTTAGTTCCCTTCCTGGCCAAAACATCCTATGCAAAATTTATTGATATAAAGATTAACCTGGGAGATCGTGATTCCATAAATCCTATCATTGAAACTGAAGATGCATGGAATTACTGGGTTTTTGGTATAGGGGCTGATGGCACGTTGAATACAGATGAAGTTTATAAAAGCAAACAATTAAGGGGATATGTATCTGCTAACAGAACCACTGACAAACTTAAGTTGGGCTTCAGGGCAAGTGGAAATAATAATAACTATAATTACCATTATACTGATAATGGCAGAAATATAGAAATTGAAGTGCTCAACACCGATTACCTGTTTGAGCATTCTCTAATTGTGAGCCTTGGAAAACACTGGGGCATTGGTTACCTGGCTTCCTATAGCAACAGCACTTTCTCTAATAATAAAAGAAGGATATATGGCACTACCGCGATTGAATATTCCATTTTCCCATACAAGGATGTAAACACCCGTTTTTTTACATTAAGTTATGGGATAGACGTAAGGGCCAATAGATATTATGACACAACCATTTATTTCAAAACAAGTGAATTACTTTATGGCCAGGTTGCCGAGGCTAAACTTTCATTCCAACAAAAATGGGGCACATTCAGCAGCCGGGTTACCTTCAGCAATTATTTTAAAAATACTTCTCTAAACAATCTATCGGCAAACCTCGATTTTAATATTCGCGTCACCGGCGGATTATCATTTAACTTTTATGTTTCCGGGGCCAAAGTCAATGACCAGGTTTACCTGGTTAAAGGAAGTGCCTCACCACAGGATGTCTTGACCCGAAGAAGGCAACTGGCTTCAGCTTACAACTTTTATAGTGGCGCGGGACTGTACTTCCGGTTTGGGAGTAAGCTTAATAATTTTGTTAACCCCAGGTTGAAAAATCTTTGATCATAGAAGAATTATTTTGTCTACAATCTTACAACAGATGAAGCGTTTAAGTTTTGTTTTTACTCTACTTCTCAAAGCCTCTGCAATAGATAAAAAAATTGCTCTTCAAATAATCTTACTTTTTTTTAGTTTCAATATTTACGCCCAGCCGACAAAAGATACACTCGTTGATCAAAACATTGTTTATAAGACATCGCAACTAAATGAAATTTATTTAGTGTGGACTATGGATAATTGGAAAATCCCCGAAAAAAAATATCAACCGGAGGGAACATATGTAAAAGATGGAATGGCTTATACGAAAATGATCGGCCAAAAGGATAGCTTTAATATCAATCTTCGATTGCAGAAGGGAATGTATATAGATTTCATGTTACTTGGAACAATGGATAGTACAGGAAAGATAGCAGAAGCCTGGGATACTCATTGGGGCCAAAATTATAATGTATACATAAGCGGAGATGGTAAATCTAAAATTATAGATGATAG
>JBKJPO010000002.1:0-7290 GCA_046595095.1 Chitinophagaceae bacterium | reverse complement strand
CTCGAATGTATTTACTGATGCCATCACCAATAACCCAACATACCCGGCTTATGATGCAGATGGAAAACTTGCCTTGTATCCGAATATCGCAAACAACCCACTACTTTATTTTGACCTTTTTAAGGAAATTACCACAATCAACCGGGTAATTGGCAACATTTCTCCTTCTTTTAAAATAATTAAAGGGCTTGTTTATAAACTAAATTTCGGTATTGATAATTCTACTTCAACCCGTGATAATGAGAGTTTGCCAATTGTAATTCCTTTCTTTGACGGAAGATTGGAAAGCTTTTACAACAATAACACGAATAAGCTGATTGAAAACTATCTTACTTATTCCTTTAATACAACCCATCATAATGTATCTGCGTTGGCAGGTCATTCTTACCAAAAGATATTTGTGCAGCAAAGAAGTAGCAGCATTAACAGGTTTGTAATTGGAGGCATAGATCCGATTTATAATGCTGGTGTAGGACAGCTTTTAGATTTAACCAATAATCGTCCGCGTGGGTTTGCTTTTATAAATGAATTGCAATCTTTTTTTGGTAGGGTAACTTATCAATTCAATAATAAATATTTGTTTACTGCTAATTTCAGGGCTGATGGGTCTTCTAAATTTGGTGCTAATAATAAATACGGATATTTCCCTTCTTTCTCGGCAGGCTGGAAAATTTCTGATGAAGACTTTATGAGAAATTCAATTTTTTCTAATTTAAAACTACGGGCAGGCTGGGGCATAACCGGTAACCAGGAAATTCCGCCAAAAATTACACGGGAATTATTTATCACTGACCCATCTGCCAATTATCCTCTTAACCCAACAGGCCCGTCTGCCACCGGCACTATTTTTTCACGGACGGCAAATCCAAATATTCGATGGGAAGAATCCAAGCAAACTGATATAGGTTTGGATTTTGGATTATTTAAAGGTGCATTATCCGGTACCATAGATCTTTTCAAAAAAGTTTCCTCTAACGTTCTTTTGCAGATAGTTCCTCCCGATCCAATTCAGCCGCAAGCTGTGTTATTTAGTAATGTAAAAGATATGACGATAACCAATAAAGGAGTAGAATTAGAACTGGATTATAGGCATAAATCTGAAAACAATATTAGCTGGAATGTTGGCGGCAATATTGCGTATTTAAAAAATGAAGTGAAAAATTCTCCTTATTCAATAATTCCTTCGGGTTCCGTATCCGGTGCCGGAATTACATCGGCCACTATCAATGGCTATGTAAATGGCCAACCGATTGGAACCTTTTTTTTACAGGAATTTACCGGCATTGGTGCTAATGGCTTAAGTACCTACCGGGATTTGAATGGTGATGGTTTAATAAATGATAAAGACAGGAGTGCGCTCGGTACAGCATTACCTAAAATTATTTATAGTTTTTACGGCAGTACTGCTTACAAAGGGTTTGACCTGAGTATTAACTTTAATGGCATATCAGGAAATAAAACCTATGATTACACCCAAAACGTCAGCTTCTCAAAATTGAGACTTGCCAAAAACGTGAATGCTACCAGGGAGTCAATAGCAAATCCCAACGAGTCCTTAAGTAATGCGGCTACAGTAACATCCAGGTATCTTAAAAACGGTTCCTATCTGCGGCTAAACAATGCTTCTTTAGGGTATAACTTTAATACAAAAAGTTTGGGAATGAGCAAATGGGTTTCGGCTGTACGTTTATCTGTAACCGGGCAAAACCTTTTTGTAATTACTGACTATACAGGATATGATCCGGAAGTAAACATTGACAGAAATATTAACAGCGTTTCTTCTTATGGTATTGTTTTTTTAAGCTATCCAAAAGCAAGGTCTGTCATTATTGGTTTAAATTTTTCATTTTAAAATATAGTAAACAATGATAAAAAAAATAATTAGTTTGGTACTGGTCATTATAACCATTGCAATAACAAATAGTTGTACAAAATTAAAAGAGAATATTCTAGATGAAGCATCTGTTGCAGGGCTTACTCCTAAGCAACAGGCCGAGGGAATAATTGCACCTGTTTATGCAAAGCTGGAAGAAATTTTTGTGAATACGGGGTATTTTGACCTGCAGGAAATTTCTACAGATGAGGCTATTTTGCCGTTCCGCGGTGGAACTGACTGGGGTGATAATAATATTTATGTTGAAATGCATAAACACGAAGTGGTCAGTACAGATAAGAATATCAGGGATATCTGGAACAATATTTTCATAGGAATTTCAAGAGCGCTTACCGCCATTGATACCCTTCCCTCAAATACAGATGCCAGTGCAAAAATATTTCTTGCTGAAGCAAGGGGTATGAGGGCTTATTATTCTTTACTAACGTTAGATCTTTTTGGACTGATCTTAGTAAAAGAAGATCCCCTTGAAACTTCAAAAATTTTAAGAGGAGAAGCAGCCATTGGATATATTAAATCAGAACTGCTGGCAGTGGAGCCGCTTCTGGATAATACTACCGGACCGGGCAGGGTTACCAAAGGAGCCGTTCAGGGTTTATTGGCCCGATTGTATTTGAATGCAGCAGTATATCGTGATATATATGCCGGATCCTTTACTTTCAAAAATGAGGATATGGATAAGGTGATTGAAAATTGTGATAAGATCATCAGCTCCAGTCAATATGCTTTAGCTACAGATTATTTTTCTATTTTCAATGACAATAACCACACTAATAAAGAATTAGTTTTTGCAGTAGATCAGCGTTTTGATGTGAATGGGCATAATCTTATAGCTTACTTTTCTTTATCGGGGGATCAATATCCGTTACCCGCATGGCCTACAGCCAACGGAACGGACGGGCCTGCTATTACCCCGGATTTTTACCGCACCTGGGTAAACGCATATTCACCTGTAGACCCTGCAGCTGCAGATCCACGATTTTATAAAAAGAATTTAATCATTCCAGCTGATTCCTGTATACCGGCAGCTAATTATAGTATTGACCGGGGAATTTTGAGAGGGCAGCAATACGGTATACTCAGAAATGCTATAAAATGTGCCAATGGAAATTTAAAAATTACAAAGCTTTTTAGTGTTCGCAGGAGTTTACCAAATTTGCCTGTTGATTTTACGGAGGCAATTGACTTTACAATTCCCGGAAGTAATTACAGCACCGGCTATAGGGTATCTAAATATGAGTTTAGCAAAACATCTGAAACCGGAAGAAATAAGGGGGAGCATGATATTATTATTCTTCGTTTAGCTGATGTTTATTTAATGCGTGCGGAAGCAAAATTGAGAAAAGGAGATGCCGCCGGTGCATTACTTGATGTGAATAAGGTAAGAACCGCAAGAATTCCTGCATTGGTGGCTCCTTTAAGTTCCATCTCTTTAGACCTGTTATTTCGTGAAAGGGGATTTGAGTTTTATTGGGAAATGGTACGCCGTACAGACATGATACGTTTTGGAAAGTATGAGGGCACATGGACCGAAAAAACAAATACTGATAAGCAGAAAAGACTTTTTCCAATTCCACAAACAGCAATTGATGCGGCTTCTAGTAATCCGGGATATATGATTCAAAACCCGAGTTATTAAAATATTAATTTCAATTAGAAAGGCTGTCTCAAAAAAAGGGGGCAGCCTTTTTTTATTCCTCGTGCTGATCAATAATATTCAACCCCTTTGGAGTTGTGGAATCCCACTTTCGTCAACCCGGGTTTCACCTGGGGCTAGTCAAATGGTAGCCCTTCGGGGTTGTGGAATCCCACCTTCGTTATCCCCGGGTTTCACCCGGGGCTATGCACATTGAAGCCCTTCGGGCTTTGATGATATTATTCATGAATCCTTTCTGAAAAGATTTTCTTTGTTTAATATCTTCCAGGTTTCCAAATCCAATATTTGCGATGTATTGCAGAAGTAAAAACCCTAAGGTCTTTTAATGTGAATCAGCCCTGGGTGAAACCCAGGGAGAATGATAAAAAGGAAAAGCCCGGAGGGTTTGAATGTAAATTGCCCAGGGTGAAACCCCGGGAAACGGATATAATTTAATCCACAACCCCGAAGCGTTTGAATCCCATCATTTCCAATTATAATTAGGTTTCGCCCCCATTTCAAAAACCAGGTTGCGACCATTTACAATTTGCTGATGACTGATAAATGGCTTATTCAACTTTTTCCCATCCAGTGATACTTTCTGAATGTATTTATTTTCATCAGAAAGATTATTGGCTACAATTTTAAATGTTCGGGCTCTGCCGCCGGCCATAAAATTTAATGTTAACTCAGGAAATTGCGGCGCTCCAATTGCATATTCTCCTGAAGCAGGTGCAACGGGATAAAAACCCATCACGCCGAAAATGTACCATGCAGCCATTTGCCCGCAATCTTCGTTGCCATTAATGCCAATCGGTTTATTACGAAAATTTTCGGTGATATGTTTTCTCACTAGTTCCTGGGTCTTCCATGGCTGTTCGCAATAATCGTAGAGATAAATATAATGATGGCCAGGTTCATTATCATGACGATAATGCTTACCCGCAAAATTTTCATCAAGCTTTGAGGCAAACTTTTCCTTACCTCCCATCATGTCTATCATCCCGGGAGCATCGTGCATGGCACCAAAAGCGTAAGTCCATTGACCTCCTTCGGTAAAACCTTCCCAACCACCGTCTTTATTTTTTTCATCCCATTGCCCGTTCAATTTCTTTGGGAGCATAAAGCCTGATGTAGGTTCATAAAGATTCTTATAATTTTTACTTAACTGCATTAAAAGTTTATAGTCCTTCGTTTTCCCCAGAGCTTTTGCCATTTGAGCCACAGCATAATCATCTACCGAATATTCTATGGTACGGGAAACAGATTCAGCGGTTTTGTCGACGGGCACATAGCCCAATCTTTTGAAATACGTCAAACCTGCCTGGGCCTCATAACTTGTCCACAAATCCCTGTCGCCATATCGTAATAGGGTATCATTATCCGGTGGCACCAACGCATCTTTTAAAAGTGCTTCGTATGCAAGATTCACATCATAACCCCGAAAACCTTTAATATATGCATCGGCAATAACAGGATTAGCATGAGTTCCAATCATGATATTGGTTTCAGCAGGATTGGGCCACATAGGCAACCTGCCACCTTCCTTGTACATTTGCAGCATGGCCATTATCATCGGGTTGATTCGCTCAGGCTGTGTAAAGAGTAGTAATGGATGAAGTGCCCTATATGTATCCCAGAGTGAAAAGTCAGTGTACGAATCCCCGTTATGAACCTTATCATCAAAGCCACTGTAATATTTTCCATATTCCGACATTTCGCGGGGAAATTGTAAAGTGTGAAACATAGCTGTATAAAAAATAGCTTTCTGATCTTCAGTTATACCGCTTACTTTAATGCGGCTTAGATTTTTTTGCCATGTATCACGGGTTGATTTAACAATATCCTTGAATCCCTTTCCAGCTATTTCCATAGCCATATTTTTTCTCGCCTGCTCTATACTTATAAATGAAGTGGCAATGCGCACCTGCACTCTTTCATCTTTATTCGTTTTAAAACTGATATAGGCACCCATTCTTGTTCCATATTGCTCAACGGAAGAAGCCGATATTTTATCTCCGTCCCATGTACCAAATGTTTTGATTGGTTTATCAAATTGTATGACAAAATATCCTTTGAAATTCGGAAGATCCGGGCTTATCTGGGCAGACATCCGATCAGGGTTGTAACCGGTTATCTCATTTTTGACCTGGTTAACTTTTACATAACCTTTTAATGTTTTAATCCTTGCTTCATAATCATTTGCCCAATGTTTTAACTCCGGATTTAAATTGATGCCCTGTATAATAATATGCGCATCTTCGGAAGCAGGAAAAGTAAATTGTAAAATACCACAGCGGGAAGTAGATGCCATCTCTGCTTTAATCTGCTGGTTATTGTCCCCATCCAGCAAGACGGAATAATAATGTGGTGTTGAAACTTCATTCTCATGGCTAAAGTTTAATGCCCTGTCCTTTGGTAATACTTTAAGCTTGCCTGTGCGGGGCATTACCGAAACATATCCATAGTCTCCCATCCATACAGTGGGCTGGTGCGAGGCCAAAAAACCTATTATACTTTTATCCTCATAAAAATAATTCATTCTGCTCATCAGACTTTCTCCTGTTTGCGCTACAAAATTAGTCATGGCAAATGGCGGCCCCACACTCGGCATCGTACCTCCTCCATCCAGTCCTTTGGCAAAGCCCGTAGCGGCAGTCCCAATCAACGGATTTACGTAATCGACTTCCTGTTTTTTTGTTATTGGCTTTTGAGCGAAAGCATTCATGAAAATCATGAGCAATGAGCAATAAAGAAATATGGCTTTATTCATTGGCGTAAGTTATAGATATTGGCCGGTTAAATTATTGTAATTACACCCGAAATTCCTGTTTTTTGAATTGTATTTTTATAGCTTTAATAAAAAAAATCATGACAACACAACAAACTGCCCAACGATTAACAGAACTCTGTCGCAAAGGCGATTGGGAAACAGCTCAAAGAGAGCTTTTTTCAGATGATGCCGTTAGTATCGAACCTTATGAAACTCCCGAATTTGCTAAAGAAATAACAGGCCTTGAGAACATAGTTGAAAAAGGCCACAAATTTGAGTCAATGGTTGAAACAATGCATAGCCTGGAGGTATCAGATCCCCTGGTAGCAGGTAATTCTATTGCGCTAACATTAAAAATGGATGTAACAATGAAGGGCCAGGGAAATATGAAAATGACAGAGCTTTGTGTTTACAGATTGAAAGACGGAAAGATTATTTCGGAAGAATTTTTAATGTGATCACTGCTTCAAAATTTTCTATGATTCCCGGTGATATTAACCACCGGGAATTTTAAATTTAGCGATTCAGCATTATTGATGTTGCAAACCTCGGGGCACCATCATACGAATGAAACCAACCAAAATTCCTGTAAGTTTAATAGAATACTGTGTATAGCGCAACCAGTATGCCGATGATAATAGCTGATCCTACAATAAAACCAGGCGAGCAGCGGAACATTTTTGTATCTATTTCTACCATTCTTGGATTATCCTTACTTCTTCGATCGGCAAGGCTCATAACTATCATCAACCCCATAAGAATAATAAAAACGAGGGTCATGCGATCCATAAAAGGCAGATCAGGGAATGCGCCGTTTGTCCATCCAGGCAAAAATTTCAACACGGTGGAAAGTGGTATCGTAAGAATGGCCGAAGTAAGTGCTGCCCTTGCGGTTGTTCGTTTCCAGAAAAATCCTAAAAGAAAAATGGAGAGTACCCCTGGCGAAATAAAGCCTACATACTCCTGGATAAACTGGTATGCCTGGTC
>JBKJPO010000568.1:0-14534 GCA_046595095.1 Chitinophagaceae bacterium | reverse complement strand
GCTAAAAGAAATTGTTGTCAAAAGTAATGCTGAGGATCCTGCATACGCAATTATTAGGGCCGCCATAAAAAAACGACCTGGCTACAACAAGCAGGTGAAAGCCTTTACCGTCGAAGCATACATTAAAGGAATTATGAAACTCCGGCAATTGCCCAAAAAGATTTTTGGGAGAAAAATCCCCGATGATGACAAGAAGGAGATGGGAGTTGATTCTACCGGGAAAGGAATAATTTATCTCTCAGAGTCTATTACCAAAGTGGCTATGCAGGAACCCAATAAAGTAAAGCTTGAAGTGATATCAGGCAGAGAAAGCGGCAGCAATGGATTTGGTTTTAATTTCCCAACATTTATTTCGCTTTATGAAAATAATGTGACCGTTTTTACTTCGCGGATAAATCCGCGTGGATTTGTTTCTCCAATCGCAGATGGTGCTATGAACTTTTATCGCTATAAATACCTGGGTAGTTTTTGGGAGGAAGGCAAGGAAATAAACAGCATCAGGGTGATGCCGAAAAGAAATTTCGAACCATTGTTTTCAGGGATCATAAATATTACCGAAGGAGATTGGCGGATACACAGCTGTAATTTGGTACTTACAAAAACAGCACAACTTGAGATACTGGACACGCTCACGATTTCGCAGATACACGTTCCCGTTACACAAGATATATGGCGGGTGAAAAACCAGGTGGTTCATTTTAATTTCAAGCAATTTGGTATTGATGCGATCGGAGACTTTGTAAATGTATATTCCCGTTACAACCTTGATCCCAAATTTGAAAAAAATTATTTCGACCGTGTGATAATCAAATATGATACAAGTGTAAATAAGAAAACAAAAGCTTATTGGGATACTATCCGGCCAATACCTCTTGAACCGGAAGAATCAAAAGATTACCAGGTAAAGGACAGTATATATCAAAACCGCAAAGATTCCCTTTTGACTAAAAATAACCTTGATAGCATGAAGCGTCGGCAGGGTTCTCTAAAGCCCACGCAACTTTTATGGTCAGGAGTTAATCGTACTCATTATGATTCAGCAAACCTGTTCCGGTATTCTGTTGAACCCCTGATTAAAAATATTGAATACAATACTGCTGAAGGAATTGCACTGAACTTGCATGCGGGCTATTATAAGTATTTAAAATCATGGAAAACGAATCTTGCCATATCGCCACATATCCGATATGGAACAAATAATCACCACCTTAATGCCTATGCTGATATTGTTTTCAGGACGCGGGACTGGAATATTGATAAAAAATTGAAACGAGAGACATGGCGATTCTCTGGCGGAACCAGGGTTAGCCAGTTTAATAAAGAAAGCACGATAACACCTTTGTCCAACAGTATCGGAACCTTATTCTTTGGCCGCAATTATATGAAGATTTACGAAAACTCATTTGGCAATATCAATTATCAAAAGCGATTGGAAAGTGGATTTGCATTTTCTATAGATGCCTTATATGAAAACAGGATGCCACTTGATAACACTACCGATTTTGTTTTTTTCAAAAAAGATACTTTAAGACTCACGCCTAATTATCCTTTTGAAAAAATACCGGTCCAGTTCACTCCACACCAGGCAGTAATAGTTGCAGTAAATATCAGCTTTAAACCGGGTCAACGTTATATCCAATTTCCACGAAATAAAATGGCTATCGGTTCCGATTACCCGACGTTTGCGCTTAACTTTACAAAAGGGATTAAAGACATCGCAGGTAGTGATGTGAATTTCGATAAATGGAAATTTTCTGTTTATGATGATGTGAATCTCAAACTTGCCGGTACATTTAAGTACAAGTTTAGCATCGGGGGCTTCCTTAATGATAAGAAAGTTTTTATCCAGGATTTCCAGCATTTTAATGGCAATCAGTCCCTGGTAGCCAGGGAGTTTGTCAATAGTTTTCAACTCGCTCCTTATTATGCCAATAGCACTACAAGCTCTTTCTATTCACTTGCTCATGTTGAGCATCATTTCAATGGTTTGCTCACAAATAAGATCCCGCTATTCAAAAGGCTCAACTGGAATCTCGTTGGAGGAAGCAATGCATTTTATGTAAACAAAGACAATAATTACCTGGAGTTGTTTGCCGGCCTGGAAAATATTTTCAAACTCTTCCGTGTCGATCTTGTAACAGGCTCCGTAAATGGTGCCAAACCAACACTGGATGTCGTGATTGGATTTGGAGGCATAATCGGTGGTAATGCCAGGGCTTCCCAGGGCGGAAGAAATATTGAGGTGAGTTTTTAGTCTTGGGGGTTCAAAAACTAATCTTACTATCTTTGCCCCGAAATCTTGTTCGTCATACAAACGTCCTTAAGTTTTCTAATTTATGGCAGTACTACACAACCGCGTTTCTCAAAAAGAATTGAAACAAAAACTTTATGAAGAAACGACTCCGAGGATTACCCTTAGCTTCTATCAATATGCAGTGATCGCTGATCCGCAGACTTTCCGGGATGACTTCTACAAAAGCCTGGATGAGCTCAATGTTTTTGGTCGTATTTACATCGCTCGTGAAGGAATCAATGCCCAGGTTAGTGTTCCCAATATTAATTTTGACGCTTTTAAAATATATATTCATTCCATACCATTCCTGCAAAAAGTGCGGCTTAACCTCGCAGTTGATAACGATGGAAAAAGTTTTTGGGTGCTGAAGATTAAGGTGCGTGAAAAAATTGTTGCAGATGGAATTACTGATCCGGATTTTGATATGGCCAATAAAGGCCGGTATGTTAATGCTGAAGAATTCAATGTTCTAACAAATGATCCGGATACGATAGTTGTGGATATGCGCAATCATTACGAATATGAAATCGGGCATTTTGAGCATGCTCTTGAGATGCCTTCAGATACTTTCCGTGAGCAACTACCCATGATCGTGGATATGTTATCCGGGAATAAGGATAAAAATATTATTATGTATTGCACCGGGGGTATAAGGTGTGAGAAAGCAAGCGCATTTATGTTTCATAATGGCTTCAAAAATGTTTTTCACCTGGAAGGTGGAATAATTAATTATGCAAATAATGTACATGAGAAAGGTCTTGAAAACAAATTTCGTGGAAAGAATTTTGTGTTTGATGACCGTTTGGGTGAAAAGATTGGTGAGGAGATAATCAGTTCATGTCATCAATGTGGTAAACTTGCTGATACGCATACAAATTGTAAAAATGATGGTTGTCATATGTTGTTCATCCAATGTGAAAGCTGTGATGAGATGTATAAAGGTTGTTGCAGTAAGGAATGTCTTGATGTTTACAGCCTGCCGCTGGAAGAACAGAAAGTGATCCGTAAAGGACAGAAAAATGGAATTATGGTATTTAATAAATCAAGATTTAAAAAGGTGAAATAATCTTCCCATGTGTTTATCATTTCCAAAGATGGATAGATCTCAATCACTAATCCCCAAAGTGTATGAGTAACATTTTGACCTTCAATTTTTATTGCTCAGGTTATTTCCGGGAATATTAATTTTACCCGCCAAAGAATCAACGAGATTTTATTTCTCTCATGGCTTGCCATTAGTATCTTTAGCAAACTCATTTCAAATATCATCAATATAAAGGCATCGGCATGTTTAAAAAAGTAATGGTAGCCAACAGGGGAGAAATTGCTATTCGTGTATTGCGTGCAGCAACAGAACTTATGATCAAAACGGTAGCGGTCTACACTTATGAGGACCGATATTCCCTACATAGGTATAAAGCTGATGAAGCGTACCAGATTGGCAGGAATGATGACCCGCTTAAGCCTTACCTTGATATTGAGGAGATAATAAAAGTAGCTAAACGAAAAAACGTTGATGCGATACATCCCGGTTATGGATTTCTTTCTGAAAATGCTTTGTTTGCAAGAAGGTGTAAGGAAGAAGGCATTGTTTTCGTGGGACCCTCCCCGGAAGTAATGGAAAAGTTGGGGGATAAGATCTCTGCGAAAAAGATTGCGAAGCTTGCTGGAATCCCCATGATTGAAGATAGCCAGGTTGATATTTCAGAGATTGACATCGCCATCACCGAAGCAAATAGAATCGGCTTTCCCATTATGATAAAAGCTGCAGCTGGCGGTGGTGGAAGAGGGATGAGGGTAATACGCGATAAAGATGAATTGATAAAGGCATTGCCTGAAGCGAAAAATGAAGCCACTCAGGCTTTTGGAAACGGGAGTGTTTTTTTTGAAAAATTTCTCGAATCACCCAAGCACATCGAAGTGCAGATAATGGGCGATAATTACGGGAATATTTTACACCTGTTTGAACGGGATTGTTCGGTACAGAGACGTTTTCAAAAAGTAGTTGAAGTTGCTCCTGCCACTTCACTTAAAGAATCAACAAAACAGAAATTATACGATTATGCCATTCGTATTTGCAAGCAGGTGGATTATAACAATGTTGGAACTGTTGAGTTCCTGGTAGATAAAAACGATGGTATATTTTTTATCGAAGTAAACCCCCGCATCCAGGTAGAACATACAGTAACAGAAGAGATCACTGGAATTGACATCGTGAAAAATCAATTACTGATTGCGCAGGGATTCAAGCTTACTGACGCGGAGATCAATATACAATCCCAGTCGCAGGTGAGCTATTCGGGTGTAGCAATTCAGTGCAGGGTAACCACGGAAGATCCGGGCAATAATTTTACACCCGATTATGGCACCCTGATCGCTTATCGTAATGCCGGTGGACCCGGTATCAGGCTTGATGAAGGTAGCTCATACCCCGGAGTAAATATTTCACCATTCTTTGATTCATTGTTGGTTAAGATAACTGCTTCCGGTAGAACGCAGCAGGAGAGCTGTGAAAGATTGGTGCGCACACTTCGCGAATTCAGGATACGTGGTGTAAATACCAATGTTTTGTTTTTGGAAAATGTTTTGCAGCACCCCGTGTTTCAGTCTGGAAATGCAACAGTGGATTTTATCGACAAACACCCTGAATTGTTTGAACTTGCAGAGCGGCAAGACCGGGGCACAAAGGCTTTAAAGTATGTTGCTGATGTGATTGTGAATGGTAATCCCGATGTATCGAGGATCGACCCCAATGTAAAATTCAGGACACCGGTTATCCCTGATTTCGATAAGTATCAGCCAACTCCTGAAGGTTCAAAACAATTACTCGAAAAGCTTGGCCGCGAAAAATTTATAGCTTGGCTTAAGAACGAAAACAGTCTACAATATACTGATACCACTTTCCGGGATGCTCATCAATCCTTGCTCGCAACGCGGGTAAGGACCATTGATCTTTTGAAAGTGGCAGAAGCAATTTCAAAAAATCATCCCGAGATATTTTCTCTTGAGATGTGGGGTGGGGCAACCTTTGATGTGGCTCTAAGATTCCTGCATGAAGATCCATGGCAGCGATTACAATTAATGCGGGAACGTATTCCAAACATTTTATTCCAGATGTTAATCAGGGGATCTAACGCTGTAGGCTACACGGCATATCCCGACAACCTGGTAGAAAGCTTTATCGAGAAGTCATGGGAAAATGGCATAGATATTTTCCGGATCTTCGATTCGCTTAACTGGGTGGAGGGTATGAAAGTAAGCATCTCAGCGGTGCGCGACCGTACTAATGGGTTGGCCGAGGCCTGTATCTGTTACACGGGAGATTTCCTGGATAATGAACGCAATAAAAAATTTAACCTCAAATATTATCTCGACCTCGCCAGGCAATTGGAAGATGCCGGAACGCATATCCTTGGCATAAAAGATATGGCCGGATTGCTGAAACCGATGCAGGCAAAAATACTGATCGAAGAGTTGAAGAATGTAATTGATATTCCAATTCATCTCCATACCCACGATACTTCAAGTATTCAATCAGCAACATATCTTAATGCCATTGAAGCCGGTGTGGATGTGATCGATGTAGCATTAGCTTCCATGTCGGGGTTAACATCACAACCAAATTTCAACTCAATAGTTGCGATGATGAAAGGCCATCCGAGGGAATCGAAAATGAATCTGCCTAAACTTAATGATCTTTCAAATTATTGGGAAGATGTTCGTGAATATTATTATCCTTTTGAATCGGAATTACGGGCAGGCTCAGCCGAAGTTTTTGATCACGAAATTCCTGGTGGGCAATATTCGAATCTTAGGCCACAGGCCAGGAGCCTGGGCCTGGAAGACAAATTCCAGCAGATCAAAAAAAATTACGTGGCCGTTAACCGGATGTTTGGCGATATTGTGAAAGTAACACCATCATCAAAAGTTGTTGGTGATATGGCGCTCTTCATGACAGCCAATGGATACACGGAAAAAGACATTTATGAAAAAGGTGCCGATATTTCCTTCCCTGATTCGGTGATCGGATTATTTAAAGGAGATTTGGGTCAAACTGTGGGTGGATTTCCAAAAGAGCTTGAAGCGATAATCCTGAAAAACGAACATGCTTACCAGGATAGACCTAATGCACATTTGAAACCAATCGACCTTGATAAGGCATTCGTGGATTTCAAAGAAAAATATGGAAGCCAGTATAATTTTACCGACTTGCTGTCTTACCTGTTTTATCCAAAAGTATTTGAAGAATATCATCAGCATAGGTTGCAGTTTGGCGAGATATTTTATGTACCCACACAATTGTTTTTCTTCGGACTGAAAGCAAATGAAGAAGCTTTGATCGAACTTGCTCCGGGTAAAAGTATTCTTATCAAAATGCTCTATATGAGTGAGACAGACGAGGATGGAATAAAGCATGTATTTTTTAAACTAAACGGTCAAACAAGATCCATAGATATCCAGGATAAAAGTTTCACGAGCACAAAAGTCGCTAATAAAAAAGTAACCATGCCCGGTGAAATAGGTGCCCCACTCCAGGGCAAGCTTTCAAGAATATTAGTGAAAGCCGGGGATGCCGTGGATAAGAACACTCCCTTATTTACTATCGAGGCTATGAAAATGGAATCAACAATTGTTGCGCCTAAAGCAGGGAAGGTAAAGTCCCTGGTGTTGAATGAAGGAGTGCTTGTAGCGCAGGATGATGTGGTGATTGAGATTGAGAGTTGATGAGATGGAAATTTCCGTGTTGTATTTTCTCTGTGTTTCCTGTGTTAATTTAATTTATTAATTAAGGAGGACATAGAAAATACAACACAATAATCCCGGGGCCCTTGTTATAAAATTGTAGCCCATTCTAGCACCTCACAGTCTTCTTTTTCTTCCAGGTTGTGTTTCTCGCTTTTGCTTTTACAATATACTCAGGGGCAAACGGGACTTTGCAGGCAGTAGCGCCCATATCAACATTTACAATCCCTATTTTCTTCCCCGCTTTTATCGCTTCTTCTGATAATATTGCAACATAAGCTCCGAGTGAGATCACAAATGAATTCATCGTGTACCGTACCCTGTTAGGTGCGTTATGAATTTCTTTTTCAACCCGTGATAAAAGTGATTTAAGCTTCGCAATATCAAGATCTTCATCTTTTTTTAAGGTAACAAGATTTGCTAAAGTGGCCCATCCTGTTGAAGCAATTAGTTCCTTTTTGCTATCGATCCATTCAATTCCAAGATCCCAGCCAAATTTACTTTCTGATGCAACCCACGGTACAGTATATTCGCTGTGCATGCTCCAGGTAGAATTATTTGCCCATTTCCGAAGATCTTTTTCTTTCATCTTTGTTTCATCAGCAATTAAACCTGCGAGGTACCTGGCATCCGCGATGCCGCTGTTATACAATTCAAGCGCCAGCTGGTAATCTTTTTTAATCTTCTTCTGGATCTTTTTGAGGTCTTCTATTTTTACTGCATAAAATGGTTCTTTAGCTCCATGCTTCAAATACATTTTCTTTGCAGGTTCATTGGCCATGGATTTGATTTCTGAAATAATTTCGGCGGCGGTCATGTTGTAAATTTTTGTAAAAATAATTGAAGTAAAATTTTTTAATTAGCGTTTTTTTAGAGAGTTTTTCATTAAAGTAACCGCCTCGATCCGTGGCTTCACAAACCGAACATTTGAATATAAGCGGAATTCTTCCCTGGCAATACACGTTTTTAATAAAGAAGTGGCAATTCAAAAGCTGAATTATATACATGCTAATCCCATGGCCGGGCACTATCAATTAGTCAAAGATCCTGGTGATTACAAATATTCATCCGCTAAATATTATGCATTGAATTAAAGAACTTTGAGTTTTTGAAAGATATTATGCTGGAATTTTGAATGATATAGTTCGTGAAGACACGAACCATGGCGACACGAATTCTCAACCATTTATTCGCTCAAGGCAATTTTCAATCTTTTCTTCTATTTCTTTATCCGATATCTCAGAAGGAATGAAATCAGTTCCGGTTATCTTCTCATATAATTCAATGTATCGTTTGCTAATCGTGGATATCCATTCAGGACTCATCGCCGGAACCCGCTGACCTTCTTTCCCCATAAAGTTATTTTCGATTAGCCATTCCCGTACGAATTCCTTGCTTAGCTGTTTTTGCTTTTCCCCTTTTTCCAAACGTTCTTCAAAACCATCAGCATAAAAATACCTGGAACTGTCTGGCGTATGTATCTCGTCCATAAGGATGATCTGATCATCAATTTTACCAAACTCGTATTTTGTATCAACCAGGATGAGGCCACGCTCCTGTGCCATGGATTGTCCTTTTTTAAAAAGTGAAAGACTGTACGCTTCGAGTTTTTCGTAATCTGATTTATCAGCGAGGCCATTGCGGATTATTTCTCCCTTTGAGATATCTTCATCATGACCGGCTTCGGCTTTAGTACTGGGGGTAATGATGGGATGAACGAAAGCTTCATTATCTTTCATCCCTTCCGGCAAAGGAACGCCACATAATGATCTTGCACCTGAGGCATAAGTGCGCAGCGCATGCCCGGTAAGGTGTCCCCTAACTACCATTTCTATACGAAAAGGCTTGCATTTTTTTCCAACAGATACATTGGGCGCAGGAACATGGCACAGCCAGTTTGGGCATATCTCCTTTGTTGCATTTAGCATGTAGGAGGCAACCTGGTTAAGCACCTGCCCTTTATAGGGGATTGGCTCAGGAAGTATTACATCAAAAGCCGATATTCTATTGCTGGCGATCATTACCAACCATTGATCCGAGATCGTATATACATCACGGACTTTCCCGCGATAAAAATTTGTTTGTTGTTTGAAATGAAACTCTGCCATCCTGCTAAAGTAAGGCTGCCTGGTTTAATTGGCAATTTTAAACTTGATCCGGTTTACATCTTGTGGAGAAATGTAATAGTATTTAGCTTAAATTGCAATGCGATATTGCTATATTAATTAAACCCAAAACTAACCAGGTATGAGAAAAAGGTTATTATTTATTACCCTTCTGCTAATGGGTAATATGATCTCCATTAGTGTTTTTGCCCAGTCTGTAACCATAAGGGGCAATATTAAGAGCAGTACAACAAGCGAAAATGTTTCCGCCGTTTCAATAACTGTTCCCGGTTCAGCCGCCGGAACTTTTACTGATGATAAAGGCAACTTTACAATTGCAGTGAACCGAAAATTTCCATTCAGCTTAGTTATTTCTTCAGTAGGTTTTGGAAGCCAGGAAATCACTGTAAACAATGCAAGTGATTTTGTTCAGGTGAAACTTGTACCGGGAAATGTACTTGGCCAGGAAGTTGTAATATCTGCCACACGTACACCTTCAAGGATCATGGAATCTCCGGTTACCATCGAAAGGATTGGTGCAGCAGAGATGAGAGGCGCTCCCGCTACTTCGATATATGATATGATTGGAAATCTAAAGGGAGTTGATGTTGTTACTGCATCCCTTACTTTTAAATCTCCCAGTACAAGGGGATTTAATGGAAGTGGGAGTGTGCGTGTAAACCAGATCATGGACGGGATGGATAACCAGGCTCCGGGTCTTAATTTTGCAGTGGGTAGTGTAGTTGGTTTAACTGATCTTGATATAGAAAGTGTGGAACTACTGCCTGGCGCATCTTCGGCATTGTACGGACCGGGAGGTATGAATGGGGCTATAATTATTAATGCCAAAAGCCCGTTCAAATACCAGGGTTTTTCTTTCCAGGCCAAAACAGGTATTATGCATACAGACGGGAGGCAAAGAAAAGCATCACCTTATTACAACTGGTCTCTGCGTTGGGCAAAAAAATTATCCGAAAAATTTGCATTCAAAATAGGCACAGAACTTATCCAGGCCAAAGATTGGGTGGGTGATGATACCAGGAATTATGCGCGGCTTGGTACAAATGGTGCAGTTATTCCGGGTACAAGAGATACTGACCCCAATTATGATGGTATAAATGTATATGGTGATGAGACAACAGTTGACTTGAAAGCGCTGGTGTTGAACCCACTTGGTGCAGCAATCCCTTTCTATGCTCCCTATGTAAATGCTTTGCCGGCTACTGTATTTGTTTCAAGAACCGGCTATGAAGAAAAGACTATAATCGATCCCACAACATTGAATTTTAAATTAGCAGGATCGCTTGAATATAAAATTAAAGAAGGGCTCAATCTTTTACTTGCCGGCCATTGGGAAACAGGTAATACAGTATATACCGGAAGTGACCGCTACTCATTAAAAGATTTAAAGATTGGCCAGTACAAGCTTGAACTCAATCATAAGAATTTTTTCCTGAGGGGTTATACCACCCAGGAAAATGCTGGCGAGTCGTTCAACGCTACCGTTACAACACGGCTTTTTAACGAAGCGTGGAAACCAAGCGGCGGACAAACCGGTTGGTATTTCTTATACGGGCAGGCATTCCTTGCAGCAAAACTTGGAGGTGCCTCAGACATTACTGCCCACAATACTGCAAGAGCTACAGCAGACGTAGGCCGGCCGGCAGCAGGTTCAACACAGTTCAAACAAATATTCGATAGGGTTCGTAGCATTCCTATCTCAAAGGGTGGCGGTTTGTTTGTAGACAAAACTGATCTCTATGTTGTGGAAGGTCAGTACAATTTGAAGGCGACACAATTTGCTGACATAGTTATTGGTGGAAATTTTAAAAGGTATGTGTTGAATTCAGAAGGAACTTTATTTGCAGATTCTGCGGGTAAAATAGGAATCAACGAGGTTGGGGGCTACATACAGGCAACAAGAAGCTTATTAAATGATCGTCTTAAAATTATCACTTCTGCCCGTTTTGATAAGAGCCAGAATTTTGATGGTAAATTTACTCCCAGGATATCAGCAGTTATTAAGGTGGCACCGGATAATAACATTAGGTTGTCTTACCAGACTGCTTATCGTTTTCCATCAACACAACAGCAATGGATCAATCTTCGTGTAGGCGGAGGAACTCGTTTGTTAGGTGGGTTAGTGGACTTCCAGGAATTTTATAAATTCGGATCAAATAAAATTTATACCTACGATACAACAAAACTCTTTGCGGGTAACCTCCAGGAAAGGAAGTTCCCTAAATTCAAGGCAGAGTCAGTAAGATCTTTCGAATTAGGATATAAAGGATTGCTGATCGGGAAAAAATTGTTAATTGATTTGTATGGATATTACGGCATCTATACTGATTTTACTGCAAGAGAACTTGTTGTACAATCAGTAAATGGCAACAGTAGTGTGTTTACTAACCTGGCTAAAATAAGAGCAAACCTCAACAACCCGGATTCTGTGAACGTGTATTCAGTGCCAACAAATATTACCGAGGATATCAAGACGTATGGTTTTGGTATCGGCTTCGATTATTCTTTACCAAGGAATTTCGCATTGAGGCTAAATGTTACATCCGATAAGTTGCAGGAAGTACCTGCCAATTACCAGGCTTCCTTCAATGCACCATTGTACAGGTTTGTGGCTTCCATTGCCAATTCAGGATTCGGTAATGCAAAGCGCATGTCCTTCAATGTTAGTTACAGGTGGCAGGATGAAGTAAATTTCGAAGGTGACTTCGCAAGTGGCCTTGTACCCGCATTTCATACCGTGGATGCCTTAGTTGGGTATAAATTCCCTCTACAAAAAATAATGCTGAAATTAGGTGCTACCAACCTTTTAAATGAGAAATACAGGAATGCGATTGGAAACGCTTCAGTAGGTGGGATTTATTACCTGAGCGTTGGTTATAACCTGTTTTGATCTTTACATTAAACTTCATTAATAAAGATTTTATATGAAAAAAAATATTTTAAGTTCGCTCACAAAACAAATGCTTGCGGTGATGGTTTGTCTCTTTACTTTATTCTCATGTAATAAAGATCTTCCTCAACCGGTACCCATCGAAAACAGCGCAGCAACCGGGAGTACTATAGCAGACCTGATTAATGCAAATCCAAACTTTAGTTTTTTTAAAGCTGCTGCTACAAGGGTAGGGGCTATGACTTTATTTGCAGATCGAAATAGCCGGTTCACTTTATTTATCCCTGACAATGCTGCGTTTATTGCCTCAGGCATTCCTTCAGAAGCGGTAATAGCTGGGTTAGCCATTACTACTGTTGGAGCAATCGTTAATTATCACATACTACCGGGTGAAGAACTTCTCTCGGCGAATATATCTACAGCATTTCCAAATGTGCAGCTACCTTCTCTTTTAGGGCCAGGTTCCAATTTACCGGGAACAATTATTCCATTTAAACTGAGTCTTTTCGCATCAAAAAGAGGAAGTAATCTATGGTTGAATAATGTTCCATTCACTTCAGCGGATACTAAAGCGGCAAATGGCGTTATCCATGTACTTTCAAGATTGGCAAGCCCGCCAAGCCTGGTAGTTGCACAAATTATATATGGGGACCCCTCATTAACATTATTCTCTGCATTAATTCAAAGAGGCGGTACAGGTCAACCAGCTGCCAGTACATTTGATTCAATAAATATAAACGCGGGAGCAAATCTTACGGTGTTTGCTCCAACTAATCCAGGGGTAAAAGGTTTACTTAGCGCATTATCGGGTGGAATGCTTCCGCCAAATGCACCGGACGCGAATTTCATTGCATTTATCAATGCAAATGTACCCGTGGCCACTGCGGCAGGTCTTGTAGCCTATCATTTCCTGGCTTTCCCAACCGCTACGAGTGCAACACCTTGGCGTGCATTTTCAAATAATTTTACCAATACCCCAACTTTTTATAAAACGCTGGTTAATGCTTCTGTATCGGTGCATCCCGGTGTTTCAGTTCAATCATTTTTTACAGGACTTTCTGTAGATTCGATGAAAGTGATCGGGCTTGGAAATGGAGGTGTAGCTTCTACTTCAAAACCTGCTACAACTTTTGATAAGCATGGAGTAAATGGAGTGGTGCATCTTATTGATATCGTGCTGCGACCGCAGTAAGAGAAATATGAAATATTTCATAATTCATATTTAAAAATCACACATTAAAACGAAAGTGCATCACATCTCCGTCATTCACCACATATTCTTTTCCTTCGATCCTTAAACGCCCGATTTCCCTGCATGCAGCTTCCGAGCCATGCCTGATGAAATCGTCGTAGGAGATTACTTCGGCTTTTATAAAGCCTTTTTCAAAATCGGTATGGATAACGCTTGCGGCCTGCGGGGCTTTCCAGCCTTTATGTATTGTCCATGCCCTCACTTCCTGTACACCCGCAGTAAAGTAAGTGGAAAGATCAAGCAGCTTATAAGCTGAATGGATGAGCCTGTCGAGCGCGGGTTCAGTCATTTTGTATTCATCCATGAACATTTGGCGGTCTTCAGGGTTTTCAAATTCAGCGATCTGCGCTTCGATGGCATTGGTCATTATAATTACTTCAGCATCTTCATCTTTTACTGCCTCTTTAAGTATTTCAGAAAATTTATTCCCGGTGTGCATTGAAGATTCATCCACGTTGGCAACATATAGTACAGGCTTAGCCGTGAGTAACATCAGGTCTGCGATATATGCTTTCTCTTCTTTTGAAATGTTGAGGCTTCGGATACTTTTACCTTGTTCAAGATGAGTTTTGCATTTCATGAGTACATCGAATTCGGCTTTTACTTTAGCATCACCCGTGCGAATCATTTTTTCTACTCTTGATGCTTTTTTCTCAACACTATCCAGGTCTTTCAGCTGCAATTCCGTATCAATTATTTCTTTGTCACTTACCGGGTTGATAGCACCTTCTTCTCTTAAAATATTTTCATCTTCGAAACATCGCACTACATGAATTATCGCATCCACTTCGCGGATATTAGCAAGAAATTTATTGCCAAGGCCTTCGCCTTTGCTAGCGCCTCGTACAAGCCCCGCTATGTCTACGATTTCGATCTGTGTGGGAACGGTTCTATCTGGTTTTACCAGGTCTGCAAGTTTATCGATGCGAAGATCTGGTACATTGACGAGACCTACATTGGGCTCAATCGTACAAAATCTATAATTGCTCGCCTGCGCTTTTGCGCTATTGCTCACTGCGTTGAATAAAGTCGATTTGCCTACATTCGGTAAGCCCACGATGCCTGCTTGTAAAGCCATTTTTTTTATGGTTAATGGTTAATCGTAAATTGTTATTGAGAATGGCAAAATGAATAATGAGTTAGAAGCCTAATAGGGCCTCTTTATCTTATTTCCATTCCGGGGCCCAAAGATAGCTATTTCAATAGTCCTTAATGATAATGAAAGTAACT
>JBKJPO010000349.1:0-13333 GCA_046595095.1 Chitinophagaceae bacterium | reverse complement strand
CCCTAAGCATCTCTAACATGACTAATCAAAAACTATAGAGTATAGTAGACTCCTAATAGCTCCAGGCCAGGAAAGGCATGCCCATTTTTCAGTTACAGCCAAATACGGTATGTTTGTATGTTTTTTTAAACATCACGGGGAAATTATAGCCTGTATTGGCATGATAATTTCAATTGTTTCTATACATATTGCTTGCTAAAACTCTTATAACTTTTTCTAAACCGTAAAAAATGGGCTTATAGCTCAATTTTTGCAATTTAATAATTGGTGACGCAACCATGAAATTACATTCATTTACTGTATGATACAGCTGAGTTTAAAAAGCAATTATCGCAAAATAGCAGGCCTGGTATTCGTTTCATTATTCTTTTCTTTTGTGAGTATTTGTCAGAGTGTAGAAATTCTTACAAGAGAAAACCCAATAACAAAACGTACCCTTGCCTGTGATGCACCAACTGTGCAAGCAACTAATATTACCTTCTCCTTTATTGGTCAAAATGGGATAAGATTGCACTGGATAAAAGGAAATGGTTCAAAAAGAATAGTTAAGATTTCACCAGTGAATAGTTTTACTCCACCTTTAAATGGAGACGACCCGGTTGCAAGTACGCTTTACAACGGTATAGGAGAACAAGTAGTCTACAACGGTATAGACACCACTATACTTGTAACTGGGCTTGCACCCAGCAGCAATTATTGTTTTCGTGTATACGAAGCAGATTGCGTAGGCGCCTCGATCATCTATTCAACTGCTACAGGAGTAAATAACCCTATTTGCCAAAATACCGCACAAGGCTGTGCAAATTATATTTTTACCGGAAATGGCAACTGGAGTGTCGCTTCCAATTGGTACCTCAATGCTATTCCACCATCACCTTTACCTGATTGTTCAGGAATTAGTATTAATCCTGCAGGTACTGGTTTATGTATTCTAAATGTACCCCAGGTTATCTCGCAGGATGCAAGCTTTAGCATACTCCCGGGAAAAACACTGGTAGTGCAGGGCAACTTCGTGATAACTTCTCCTCCCCCACTGCCTTGTCCATCGTTTATCCTTACTCATACCGCTGGATTCGTGGCACCCATTACTAAAACCATCACATACGGAACAGTGATCACCGATATATCAGGCGTCAACAAATGTTGGATAACTCAGAACCTGGGTTCAAATAACCAGGCTACAGCTGCAACTGATCCAAGTGAATCAGCGGCGGGATGGTACTGGCAGTTTAACAGATCACAGGGTTACAAACACGATGGTATCGACCGCACACCCAATACAACCTGGGTGAGTAGTATTAGTGACCTCAATTCCTGGACCTCAGCTAATGATCCATGCAGGCTCCTGATAAATTCATCATGGAGAATACCAACAAGTACGGAATGGACTACAGCGGATGGTGCATGGAACAATTACGATGACACATATAACTCTGTATTGAAACTGCATTCAGCAGGCAATATCAATACTGATGGAATACTCGTCAATCGTGGGGTTGGTGGTTATTACTGGAGCTCAGACCAGGTTTCTTCAACAAGGGGATACAATCTCTATTTGGGCAGTTCAGCAAGCCTGATCGATAATTTTAGTTTTAAATCAAATGGTTATTCATTGCGTTGTATAAGAGATTGATAAGCCTGCTAAGGTTACTATTCTGCATTAGAAAGATTTGATATTATCGCGGGGCCCGTCCCTTTATTCAACCAGGATTGATTTATTATTTTACTAAAAATTTCTAAACTTGGTTATGTAATGAGGATGCAGATCTTTAATATACCGGCCAATAAATTTGAAATGAAACGAATCCCAGGGATTATAAATACTCTTTACTATTTTATATTATTACTATCTCCCTTCTTTCTTTCTGCGCAGATGAGTGAGAGAAAGTTGAAGGTAAATTTGCGAGGGGTGTTTGAAAGTAAGATCAGCCTGATTCCATTACTTGGTGGCAATGCATTAAAAGCTATAACGGAGATCCCGGGCGTGAGAAATGGCGCGATGGTTACAATGCTTGTTCCTGCAGAAAGGTTGCCTGGTGAATTCATACTTCGATTTGATTATAAAGAAAATGAAGCGAGTATCCCCTACCCTTCAGAAAAACATATTTTTATTTCAAAGCAGGATATTGAAATCCGGGTGAACCCACAATTCGTGAATAGCACAGACAGTACAATGTTCCAGCAAGGAGAAATCGAGAACAATAAATTTGCAGAATTTTCAAAAGAGAATGACAGGTTAAAAAAGAAGTTGGCGCTTTTAAATAACCTTCTTTTGAACTACGATGACCCTGAATCCCGGTTTTACCTGGAAGGAGTGAAAGAATATGAGCTCCGGCGGAATACGTACAATTCCTGGTTGGAAGCAGAAATTTACAAGGCACGGGATGCCTTTGTTGGTAATGCATTTCGTTTTCATTTTGTGCCAAAAATAAACTGGAAAGGCAACGAAACTGAAAGATTGCAAAGTCTGATCTCGCATTACTTCGATCACATGGATTTCAAAGAAGCTTTGCTTGCAAATACCACTGATTTGAAGGAGTGGATGACTAAATATGTAAATCTTTATGGTCAATTAGCCACAACTTTACCTCTCCGTGATTCCCTGTTTCTGACTGCCGCAGAGACTGCGATAGAAAAAGCGCGTTTAGGCCACCCTGTGATCTATGGCTGGATGGTCGATTATTTTTATAATGGGTTTGAACGTAATAATTTGTGGGCCGGTATCCGGTTACTTGAAAAGTATATCAATGACCCGGCCTGTATGACTTCAAAACGCCTCGCAATAGCGAAGCGGTTACAGGGTATAAAAACACTGATGCCGGGCACTGATGCCCCCGATTTTGTTTTTATAGAAAATGATAAGCCATCCCGATTCCGGGATTACCAAACTTCAAGCCCATATAAGTTGGTTTTATTCTGGACCACAGGTTGCGAACACTGCAAAGAATTAATCAAATCTCTTTATCCATATTTTTTAAATAAGTTGGGTAAAAATGGATTTGAAGTATTCGCCATAAGCCTTGATGATAGTGACCAGGAGGTGCTTGATTGGCAGCTCACCATTAAGTCATTAACTGCGTGGAAGCATTGGCGTAACAAAGGGGGAGTTAACAGCCCAGAAGCAAATGCCTATTTCCTTGTTTCTACACCGTTGATGGTGCTGGTAGATTCTAAGACAAATAAAATAATTGCCTTACCGGAAAATGTGGAGCAGCTTGAAAAAGAGATTATGAAGCGTTGATCAGATGATACTAATTTTTTTTTTAGAATCACGAAGACAGAAAATCAGAAATCATTTTTTTCGTCCCCTGCTTATCGGCTTCCCGTATTTTTTCATCATCTTATCCCTCCTGCTTAATTTCTGGTTTACCTTCTGATTCTTTGCTGATTTTTCATGAAATGACGGGCCAACATCTTCCCTTTTTGGGATCTTCACTTGTATCTCTTTCACATAAACTTTAGGACGCTCATCTTCCGTAAGTTCATCGGAGATATCCAGACCCACGGGCAATGGAAGAATAGGTATAGCTTGTTTCATCAGGCCTTCAATCCTGGAAATAGACTCTTTCTCTTTTTGTATAATGAAACTAATTGCAATGCCTTTCTTATCTGCTCTACCGGTACGGCCTATGCGATGTATATAGTTTTCCGGAACCGGGTGAATATCAAAATTAATTACATGCGTTACTTCCGCCACGTCAATACCTCTTGCCACGATGTCTGTTGCAATGATAAACCTGTAATTTCCTTCCTTGAAATTTTTCACCGTATTGAAACGGTGATTCTGCTCTTTGTTTGAATGTATCACACCGACAGTTCCTGGAAACCTGTTTTCCATTTGTTCATAAACCTGGTCGGCCAATTGCCTTGTAGCTACAAACACCAGCACTTTTGACATCAAAGGGTTGTTGGTTAGTAAGAACTCAAGCAAGTTTACTTTTGTATAAAAATTAGGCAGTTCATAAGCTTGTTGAATTATATTTTCTACCGGCGTTCCGGTAGGAGCAGCTTCCACTTTTACAGGATCTGTAAAATAATCATTTACCAATTCCTCTACTTCATCAGTGAGTGTTGCAGAGAAAAGCAGGTTTTGTCTTTTCCCTGGGAGTAGCTCAAGGATATTTGTCAATTGCCTGCGAAATCCAAGGTTAAGTAATTCATCCACCTCATCAATAACCAGTTTTTTGATTGAACTGGTTTTAAATGCACCATTCATTGCCAGGTCGTATAATCTTCCGGGGGTTGCCACAAGTACATCCATTCCTGCTTCCACTGCCAGTTTTTGAGTATTGATATTTACACCACCATAAACGCCAATGACTTTTAAACCCATGTATGTGCTAAGCTTTGTGACCGTTTCAACAACCTGTACTACCAATTCCCTTGTTGGAACAATGATAAGGATGGTGGGGGCTTTTTCTTTTGTAAATTTCCATTGCCTTAGTACCGGTAAAAGATAAGCAATCGTTTTACCGGTTCCGGTTTGCGCAATCCCGCAAACATCCGCGCCCGACATCATCACAGAAAAAACTTTTTGTTGAATGGTTGTTGGATGTGCAAATCCCAAATCGTTCAAGGCTTTTGATAAAGGCGAATTCAGGTTTAATTCATCAAAGGTCATAACTGTGGGATAGAATGAGCAGCGAAGGTAGGCATAAACTAAAAGGCTGGCTGCATCATATAATAGGTCACCTTTGGTTTGGATTGAAATATTATCAAGGGTGTATGGAATATAGTATAACGATATTTTTTTCCTGGAACTTGAGCATTGGTAATTTTAATTGAGTCATTGTTTTTTTAGAATAGGTATAAATAAAAAAGCGCCAGTGTGAATCACCGGCACTTTGCATTTTGACTATTAATTGAGCTTCTCTTATTTATCTACTTTCACTTTCACCTCTCCTGTCTTTCTGTTTACTTTACGCTTATGGGTTACGCCATGACGCTTGTGTTTGGTCTTATACCCTTTGTATTTTTTGTTCTTACTAAAAGTGTTATGAACTTTTTGTGGAACAGTGGAAGTTTTTTTCACCTTGGACTTATCGTCCTGTCCAAAACTTCCTAGTGTGATGCTGAAGATCATCAGCAATAGCAATAATTTTTTCATTGTTAACTTTTATTTTTAAGGTTCATATGAGTTGTTCAACTAGCGTGCCATCAAATATTTACACTCGAAATCCACAAAATAATTAACCAATTAAAATTATTCCCGGATATGATCCCCACTTTTCCACACTTATTTACTATTTAATATTAAACTCGAATCTTATAGAAACTACATGTTAAGTAATTGTTATAGATTTTAAAGCCACCTATAACCTTAGAGGCGATGATAGTATCTTTTTCTTCTTTACCAGTTTTCATTTTTATATCCCGGGTATTTTTTCTCTCCATCACAAAGCTGGAATATCTAAATTGCGGAATCACTTTTTTCTCAGAAAATTTTTGCCTGAATTTACTATCTTAATATGTCATTATAAATTTTGACCTGATGCCTGTTATAACTATAAATAAACCCATTTTTAAGCCTGACATAGATTTCGAAGTCGAGAAGGACTTACTTGTAGAAAGGGCCACAATTGTTCATTGCAGCCTTGTAGATATTTCTCACATCAGGATCTGGCCCACAACATTCCTCATACAACAGGATGGCACACGTAAAAAGCTATTACAAGCTTATAATATTTCAGAATTCCCTCAATGGAAATTTATTTTCGGTGAACATACTTTTACGCTTGTATTCGAAGGTCTTGACAGATCATGCAAATTATTTGACCTCCTTGAAGATATTCCGGAGGCTGGGGCATTTTATGTAAAAGATATTGTGCGGAATAAAACTGATGTATATCACGTGGAATTGAATTATTGATTGAACCACAAAGCCACAGGGGTCACCAATAATCGCAGAGCTTTACAAAATAAATCTCTCTTCGTGATGTTCTTTGGTTTAAACCCGATCGCACTAATTCCATTACTAATTTACCAGTGCAAGCCTATCAGGCGTAACAGCTTGGGGTACAATATTTTCAACAGCTTTTGTAGATTTCAGGAAGGCAAAGATAGCTTTAAGGTCCTCGTCACTTGCCTGAGCATATTGTTTCCATGGCATGGGCGGTAATAGATCCCTTGCATTAATGAGGCCTTTGTATTTACCCTTACGTATAGCCGTTAGGAATTGATCTTCTGACCAGGCACCAATACCTGTACTGTCCGGGGTGAGGTTTGCAGCATAGGATATCCCCCACGGACCAACTGCTGATGTAGTCATGTGGTTGAACAGAACCCATGATTTTAATGCTGCAGTATCAGGTTTGGCATTTGGAAATGTGGAAGGATGGCCTGAGAAACGCTTGCTCATATCTATCTCCCTGCCTTTCGGCCCAAATACTTTCGGTGAATGGCAATCATCGCAACCCATAATGTTTACAAGATATTCTCCGCGTTTAACCATGCTGTCTTTGCTTATCGAAGTTGAATTGCCTTCATTTACAGAATTATTCTTTTCACTATTGCAGGCAATTACGGTAATCAGTAAGATTAATATTAACCCGGATAGAATGACAATTGATTTTCTCATTTTGATGAATTTAGTTTTGGTTTCAGGAAGTTAAAAAATATAAATTCTTTTTGCAACTTCTTAATCATGTTTATGCTTAAGTAACTTTGCTTACCGATGTGCCGAAGGGAAGATTTTTAGAAAGTCAGTGTGAATTCATGATATATAGAAATCAATAGCAGGAAGGTAATTTTGAAAAACTTTACCAAAAATCTTTGACTTTAAAAGTTGGATTTGATCTGGATTCACAAAAGCGATGGGCTCATTCAAATTACGATTTCATAAGTACTAAGTAGTAAATTTGCGTATGACCCTTTATTTCATAAGTGGGCTCGGCGCAGATAAGCGTGCGTTTCAAAGAATACGCTTACCGGATATTATATCTGTTAAATACATGGAATGGCAAATTCCCGGAATTGGCGAATCACTTTCTGATTATGCATTGCGTTTTTCAAAACAAATAAATACTACGGAGGAATTCTCAATCGCCGGGCTTTCGTTTGGGGGTATCATGGCAATTGAAATGATGAAAATATTAAATCCGCGTCACACAATTATTATTTCAAGCATGGCTTGCAGGTTAGAGATTCCTGCCTTATTCAGATTTGCTGGATTAATGCGTCTCAACAGGATGACACCTGTGGGCATTTTTCGAAAGCCTACGCGCTTCTCCAATTGGATATTCGGTGCACGCAAAAAAGATGAACAAAATTTATTGAGAGAGATCATCTCCGGAACTTCGCCTGTATTCCTTTCCTGGGCTATAGAGAGGATATTGCACTGGAAACAAAAGCATCGGCCTGCCGGCCTTTTTCATATCCATGGATCGAAAGACCGGTTACTTCCGGTAAGCAAAACCAGCGCTGATGTAATTATACCGGGAGGAGGCCATCTCATGATTTATACGCACGCTGAAATTATAAGTTCGATAATAGTAAATAGAATAAAAAATATATAATGAATGTCCATATTATTAGAAGTGGACATGTAAGTCGGTAAATGAGATTTGAGAATAAATCAAAAATATTTCACGGAGTTTACCCGTAAGTATAACACAGACTCCCGGAATTTCATAGTATAATTTTATATCTGCTCAGTATAACTATCCAAAACCTTTTCCATCTGCCAACCTCTTGAACCTTTGATAAGAATGTGTGTATTTTCAAAATGTTGACGATGCAACCAATCTTTTGCTTGTAGAGCGTTATCGAAACTCAAATGATGGTGATGGATCTCATCGAATTCACTTCCAACCAATACAACTTTTTTCCACTCATACTGATCAATCAGTTCCACGAGTAATTTATGCTCTTCATTGGAAGCCGGGCCCATTTCCTTCATACCTCCCAGCATCAAAACTTTTTGGCTTGCCTTCATCTTCTGAAAGTTTTCAATTGCTGCTTTCATACTTGTAGGGTTTGCATTATACGCATCAAGTATTATTGTATTTGATCCCACCTGGATTAATTGAGAACGGCTGTTTGACGGGGTATAATTTTCTAATGCAGTTTTAATTTTATCGGGGCTAAGCCCAAAATAATGACCAACCGCAACCGCTGCCAATACATTTGCTGCATTGTATTCACCCACAAGTTTTGTCACGATATGGCTAATTGACAGATCCCCTGTGATCTGCATTTCCAGGAATTCAGAATTGCGTTTTACAGTACCCGTTATGCTGGCATTATCAGTGCCATAAGTAACCTTGCGGCCGATATTTATCGAGAGGTCATTGATGTAGTCAAGATCTGTATTTATGAATGCTGTTCCATTATGTTGGGTGAGGTATTCGAATAGTTCACCCTTTGCTTTCTTAACCCCTTCCAACCCGCCGAAACCCTCGATATGTGCTTTCCCACAATTGGTGATCAATCCATGGGTAGGTTGTGCATATCCACAATAACCTTCAATTTCTTTAAGATGATTTGCCCCCATTTCAATTACTGCGAGCTCAGCATCGGGCTTTACTTTTAAGATCGTGAGAGGAATCCCAATATGATTGTTGAGGTTGCCTTCCGTGGTATATGTTTTAAATGAAGTACTGAGCACTTCATGGATCAGTTCTTTGGTAGTAGTTTTTCCATTGCTGCCAGTAATGGCTATAAAGGGGATGGAAAATTGTTCCCTATGCATTTTTGCAAGCTCCTGTAGAACAAGGAGCACATCATCAACTTTTACTAAACGATCATCTTCAAAACTTACTTCTTCATCGATGATGCAATAGACCGCACCATCTTTTAATGCTGGCTTCGCAAAAATATTGCCGTTGAAATTTGGCCCCTTTAAAGCGAAGAAGATATCGCCGGGTTTCAATTTCCTACTATCCGTTTGGATTGAAGGATTGGCGAGGTAGAGGGAATATAGTTTTTTGATTTCCATGGTGACAAAAATAAAATTATTCTGTCCGAACTGTGATTATTTGATTTTTTTGATTGACAGGGTCTATATTATTTATAGTTATAGTAATCCTCTTAATAATTAATATCAGTTCGAACAAAAAAAAACCTCTCCAAACTGGAAAGGCTTTTAAATATTCTGAAAAAATTATTATCTCTTCTTCCTGCTGTTCTGTTTGCGTTTGCCAAAAATATTACCTTCTTTAAATGCATTTCCTTCAGGACTACCGAGGCGAGTCATTGCGCAACGAAAACCAATGGTGCTGCTTGCCTGGTCTTCTTCAAGATAACGGCGGTTACCTGGTGATAACCAATATGCCCTGTCATTCCAGCTTCCACCTTTTACAACACGGGATTTATCACTGATAAGGGAACTGATGCCATAGCCATACGATACCCCAGAAGATGAATCACCATCAAGATAGTTTATCACATTTCCTTTCTGGTAGTTACGGCGATCTTTGCTTTCATCGTCAGTTACATCAACCTTTTTCAACATACCCATTGTATCTCTTTCGTATTCACCGGACGCATTTTTGTAAAATTTCGTGAATTTGTTTCCACGGAAATAGTTGAAATCTTCACCATCAGTAGGCGTCATAGGCCTGTATACGTCACCAACCCACTCACTAACGTTTCCGCTCATGTTATAAACACCGAATCCATTAGGATAAAATGATTTGGTTGGGCCAGGAATTGCTGCACGGTCATTCAAGCCACCAGCAACACCCATGTTATCACCATTACCTCGCTTGAAGTTAGCAAGAAATTGTCCTTGCCAGCTACCACGGCGACTATCACGAAGGCCATTTACATTTTGGCTCCATGAATATACCTGGTTGTTAGAGATTAACTCCTCACCGGTTTTCTTCTCCTTGGTCCTTGGATTAGGGTTTTGATTTATGATACCATACGCTGCATATTCCCACTCGGCTTCAGTTGGAAGGCGATAACCCGGCAAAAGAATTCCGTCTTCAAATGATACCACTTTCCTTGCCTTTCCACTTACATCTTTCAATCCGCCTTTCTTTGGGGCAACTTTATTCTGGATCTGTTCAGGATCCATAATATATGTATCAGTGTTGAATGTCTGGTCTGCACCGCCCTGCTTCATTGCAGCAACCGGTGATTTTTTATTCAAGTACCCTTTATCAATAAGTATTTTCTCGTTTACACGATCAGTTCTCCAAATGCAGAAATCATGCGCCTGCTGCCAGGTTACACCAACGACAGGGTAATAGTTATAAGCGGGATACCGGAAATAATATTCTACGTAAGGCTCATTGTAAGCCAGTTCACTTCTCCACACCAGGGTATCGGGCAAGGCCTTTTTCATGATAGCTGTATCATTATCGAAAGTATTGCTTACCCAATAAAGATATTCGCGGTAGTGAACGTTTGCTACCTCAGTTTCATCTATATAAAATGAATTGACAGTAACACGACGTGGAATATTATTCCAATCGCCCATTACGTCTTCTTCTTTGGCTCCCATAGTGAAAGTACCACCCTGGACAAAAATGAGCCCCGGGCCCGCCTTCTGCTGCGCGGCTTTCTGGACGTGGAAATTTCCAAAATTCTTGTCGTCGTAATTCCAGCCTGTTGCGGTGGATTTTTCTGGTTTCTTATTGAAAAGTTTACAGGACGAGAAAAAGGAAATAGTAGCCACCAATACGAGGATAAGTTTGGCAGAAAATAACTTTTGCATGTGCATTCGTTTAGCAAATTTATTAACGAAAGGTTTTCTTGAATATTGTGTAAGGGGTTACACAGGTTAAGTTGCGAATATAATTAAATATCCGATACAGCTTCGCTTAGCAAAACGATAATTAACTGCTTAAATTGTATTTTTGCAGATACTTAACAATGCGAAACATTTTTGCCAGTTTCTTCAAACACAATTATTGACACGGAGGGGTCTGTGATTAAAGCCTTTTTAAATGATGAGAATTTTGTAAATGGTCAAGTTTCTACCGCTGCACCGGTTCTTATTCTAAAACTTGCTGATTCATCCGGTATCAATACTACAGGATCTTGAATTGGCCACGACATCAAGGCGGTTCTTGATAATGATAACAGGAAATTATACGAACTCAATGCAGCATATGAATCGGAATTAGACACTTATACCCGGGGCGCTGTTCGTTTTCAATTACCAGGAATGGAGAATGGGCCTCATACATTGAAGATCAAAGCATGGGATGTTTTTAATAATTCTTCTGAATATCTCCTTGAATTTAGGGTTGTGAGCGAAGATGCGCTGCAATTAACGAATGTGCTTAATTAGCCAAATCCGTTTATCTGCAAAATAAATTTCTGGTTTGAGCACAATCATCCCGGGGGAAGTTCTACTTGTAAATGTTAGAATATTTACAGAAACAGGCAAAGTAGTAAAGAATCTAAGACTGGCAATAAACAGTATAGGAAACCGTTCAAGTGAAGCTGATGAGATGGTAAAGATGATTTTGGTCAAAAACCCGGGAGAGGAGTTTACGTATATGATCATAACGTGAGAACAAGAGATAAAAAAGTGAGTGTATTACAAAAACTGGTGATATTATAGAAATTTGACCCTTGCTTATAATTTAATTGTCTATCTCAATAAATCGACTATTTTTACAACCTCGAAAAAAAAATACTTTATAAAGCGAACTCTACTTAACCAAGACAAACTTCACGCATGAAAAAAGCAACTTTGAAACTCACGTTTTTAGTGGTTTCTATAGTGGGGGCAATGAGCGTTAATGCTCAAACTGGAACTCAACCGATCAATGTGGTGACGACTGCGGTACCTTTTTTAAGAATCTCTCCAGATGCCCGTTCTGGCGGAATGGGAGATGTTGGAATTGCTACTTCACCTGATGCTAATTCATCTTTCTGGAACCAGGCCAAAATTCCATTCGCAGAATCCAAAGCTGCAATAGCTATGACCTATACCCCATGGTTCAAAAATCTTGATCTAAACGACGTATATCTCGCCTCACTTGCGGGCTACTACCAGTTAGATGAACTACAGGCTGTTTCCGCTTCTTTGCGTTATTTCAGCCTCGGTAATATTCAATTTACAGATAACCTGGGAAATGATCTGCAGGAATATCGGCCTCGCGAATTCGCTTTTGACCTTGGATACTCAAGGAAACTTTCTGATAAATTAGGCCTTGGGATTGCTTTGAGGTATATCAATTCAAATCTTGCCAGTGGTAACATTGGTGGTGTTACTTATAAAGCAGGCAATTCAGTTGCAGGCGACCTTCACCTTTTCCACAACGGAGTTGGGGAGAGCGGTTCCGGTTTGAATTATGGCATCACATTAAGTAATCTTGGTGCTAAGATTTCGTACACGAATGATGCTACACAAAAAGATTTTATTCCTGCAAACCTGGGCTTAGGTGCGGCTTATACAAAAGTATTTGACGAAACAAGTAAAATCCAGTTTGCACTTGATGTACATAAATTACTGGTTCCAACACCTCCGGCCACAGGCGACAGTGCTGGCCTGGTTAATTACCGTTCAAAAGGTGTTGTTAGCAGTTGGTTCAGTTCATTCGGAGATGCACCCGGTGGATTTAGCGAAGAGATTCGTGAGTTCCAGGTTTCTGTTGGTGCTGAATATTCATATAACAACCAGTTCATGTTAAGAACAGGTTACTTCTATGAAGCTCCATCGAAAGGCAATCGTAAATATTTCACACTTGGCGCTGGTCTAAACTACAATATGTTTGGTTTAAACTTCGCATACCTGCTTCCTTCAGGGAGTGGCAACAACCGCAATCCACTGTCTAATACCTTACGTTTTGGACTGGTATTTAATTTGGATAAATCTACTGCAGTAAAATAATTACAAAAAGGTTACATACTTGAGCGTCCCGTTTAAAAAAAACGGGACGTTTTTTTATATGATTGGCTGACTAACAATCAAGGTCACAACATAATCAGTTATTTTCGTCAAAATTTGGATCTGGCTTATAGATTCCAGTTTATTTAAAATACCTCTAAATGGCTTATAGGATTGGTTCAGGAGTTGATTTTCATCAGCTCGTAGAAGGAAGAAAACTCATTATAGGTGGGATTGAGATCCCGCATTATAAAGGAGCATTAGGACATAGCGATGCCGATGTGTTGTTGCATGCAATTTGTGATGCAATGCTGGGAGCTGTTTGCCTTGGAGACATTGGCGTTCATTTTCCCAATGATAATGATGAATATAAAAATATAGACAGCAAAATACTTCTTCAGAGATCCTTAATCCTCATTGAAAAAGAAGGATATCGCATAGTAAACATTGACTCTACACTTTGCCTTGAAGAACCAAAAATCAAAAACTACGTTCCAAAAATGCAGGAAATTATTGCAGGTATTCTCAATTTGCAAAAAACTGATG
>JBKJPO010000421.1:0-6303 GCA_046595095.1 Chitinophagaceae bacterium | reverse complement strand
TTCGCCAATTAACGATGGAAACGGATATTCTTCCCACGCCCCATGGTTCGGCTCTTTTTACCCGTGGTGAAACTCAATCTCTCACAACAGTTACACTTGGAACCCCTTTAGACGAGCTCCTGATTGAAAGTGCAGCGAAGAGTGATTATTCTAATTTTATTTTACATTATAATTTCCCCCCATTCTCTACTGGTGAGGTAAAACCAATGCGTGGCGTTGGTCGCCGCGAAGTAGGACATGGTAACCTTGCTCTGCGTTCACTTAAAAAAGTGATGCCGGGCGATGATTACGCATATACTGTGCGGATCGTAAGTGATATTCTTGAAAGCAATGGTAGCTCATCAATGGCCACCGTATGTGCAGGTTCGCTTGCACTTATGGATTCGGCAGTGCCTATTCCAAAACACGTGAGCGGGGTTGCTATGGGCTTAATAAGCAAAGGCGATCAGTTTGCTATCCTCACCGATATTCTTGGTGATGAAGATCATCTGGGTGACATGGACTTTAAAGTTACGGGCACCCGTGATGGAATATGCGGAGTTCAGATGGATATTAAAGTTGACGGGCTCAGTATGGATATCATGCGCAAAGCTTTGGCCCAGGCACTCAAAGGAAGGCTGCATATTCTTGATGCTATGTACGAATGTATTCCCCAACCAAGGGAAGAAGTTAAACCTCATGCTCCAAGAATGGAAAAACTCGTCATTGATAGTGAGTTCATAGGTGCAGTAATTGGGCCCGGAGGTAAAATAATACAGGAGATTCAAAAAACTACAGGCGCAACGATCAATATAGAAGAAGTTGGGAAAACAGGAGAGGTAAGCATATTCTCGGCAAATAAAGAAAGCCTTGATAAAGCGGTTGCATGGGTAAAGAGCATTGTGTTTCAGCCTGAGGTAGGCGACATTTACGAAGCAACGGTGAAGTCAATCAAAGAGTTTGGTGCATTTGTGGAATTCCTTCCAGGTAAGCAAGGTTTATTGCACATTTCCGAGATTATGTGGAAGAGATTAGATACGATGGAAGGTGTGATGGAAGAAGGTGATAAAGTAAAAGTAAAGATTATTGGTACAGATCCTAAAACCGGTAAATTCAAGCTTAGCCGTAAAGTATTATTACCTAAGCCCGAAGGATTTGTAGAACGCCCTGAACGCGGCGAAAGAAATGACCGTGGCGGCGAAAGGGGTGGAGATCGTGGTGGCGATCGGGGCGGTTTCAGAAACGACCGTGGCCCACGCAATGATCGTGGTGGAAATGATCGTGGAGAGAGAAGACCTGATAACAGGAATTCAGAGCGCCCGGCGGATAAACCCGAAGGAGCACCTGCAGAAAATGAGCAACCCAGCGAATAATTAATTTTGATACAAAGAATCAAGGCTTGTAGAAATACAGGCCTTTCTATTTTCAATGAAATATTTCAAAGAAATAAAAATTAGGGTAAATAGTATTGAAGAAGGTGAATTGATCATTGCTGACTTTTCAGAATATGAATTTGAAGGTATTGAAGAAACTGAGGCTGAAATTAAAATTTACATCAGGGAAGAAAGTTTTGATGAAGAACAGGTGAGGAAAATACTTGATGACAGAGCGGTAGACTATAAGATTAATACAATTGAAAACAAGAACTGGAACGAGATATGGGAAGCGGGATTTCACCCGGTGATCATCGATAACAAAGTTGGCATTCGGGCAAAATTCCACGAAAGTCTACCTGGGATACAATATGAGGTAATAATTACACCAAAGATGAGTTTTGGCACGGGCCATCATGCTACCACTAGCATAATGATCAGGTTAATGGGCCAAATAAATTTTGTGGATAAATTAGTTCTTGATTTCGGAACCGGAACAGGTGTATTGGCGATCCTTGCAAAGAAATTTGGCGCAGGGCTTGTGACTGCAACTGATCATGACGAATGGAGTATCAGGAATGCCGGAGAAAATTGCATTGATAATTGTTGCGAAGTAAAGCTCATACATTTAGATAATATAAATATTTTAAATGAAGCATATGATATCGTGCTCGCAAACATCAATCTGAATGTATTATCATCAAATACAATTGCTTTGAAGCATGTGTGTAGGCGAGGCGGGTATTTGTTATTAAGTGGATTTTATGAAAACGATCTGGAAAGATTAAGAAAATTTTTTAGTGAGGATACATTTATTATAATTGAAATACTTACTGTTGAAAATTGGTCTGGACTCTTGCTTCAGAAAAAGATCTGAATGATAGAAGATCTCTGGAATTTTAACAGTTAAGAATATCAAGCCAGGTTAACCTGACATTGTCATGAAAATATTGCCGATGGTTTAACGGTTAGATCTGCGCAAGAATGGTATATTTGCGGTTCGCTTCAACACTTAAAGAGACAAATGGAAGAATTATTTTTTATCATTTTGGCTTACCTGATTGGTTCAATTCCCACGGCATTAATCATCAGTAAAAGATTTTTTGGCATTGATATCCGCGAGTATGGAAGTGGAAATATGGGTGCTTCCAACACCTTCAGGATATTAGGATCAAGGTTCGGTACTATCGTGATGGTTACGGATATGCTTAAAGGCATTTCTGCTGTTGCGTTATATAATTTTCTTCCACAATACCTTCATAACGAGCTCGCCAGAACGAACTTGATGATTGGCCTGGGACTTGCGGCTGTATGTGGGCATATATTCCCCATCTGGGCAGAGTTTCGTGGGGGAAAAGGAGTTGCCACATTATTTGGAATGATCCTCACCATCCAACCTATCGTAGCATTAAGTTGCGTTGCCGTATTCATTGTTGTTCTCTATATGACCAGGTATATTTCCTTAAGTTCAATCCTTGCAGGAGTCGCATTACCGATATGCGTTCTCTGGATTTATAATGAGAATGAAGTTGTTTACCGCGTCTTTGCTGTAGCTGTTGCATTTCTTATTGTGCTTACTCATCAGAAAAATATCAGTCGTTTACTAAAAGGCGTTGAAAGCAGGGTTCCGATTTTAAAGTACCGGGACCGACGCAAATCGAGGAAGAAATCTGAAGACTAATTTTGGCTATTTTTACATTTTCTTTACAGGCTGTTAATTCTCTGCCATTGGCATTATCATTTTTTGGTACGTCAATTGTTTATTATAGGGGAAACACTGAAAAATGAAAAAATTATTTATCCTCCTCTTTGCGGCTGGATCTTTTATAACCTCCTGTACTACTAATAGTGTAACAGGACGCAGCCAATTAAGCCTCATTTCAGAAGGAGTATTACAACAAGAAGCTGTGCAACAGTACAGATCATTTCTTTCTCAGAGCAGAGTAGTTTCATCATCGGCCAGTAAAGATGCTGATATGGTAAGAAGAGTTGGTGGCAGGATTGCCACTGCTATTACAAGTTATTATCGCTCAAAGGGCAACCCTGCTGAATTGCAGGGTTATAATTGGGAATTTAACCTGGTTGATGACAAACAGGTGAATGCCTGGTGTATGCCTGGTGGTAAAGTTGTCGTGTACACGGGACTGTTGCCTGTAGCACAGAATGAAGCAGGACTTGCAATTGTTCTTGGTCACGAAATCACACATGCCGTTGCTAACCATGGACAAGAAAGGATCAGTCAGGCAATGCTCGCACAGGGGTTGCAGTTAGGTGGAAATATTTTCACGGCTGGAAATCAGAAGGCAAATAGCATTTTTAATAATGTATTTGGGCCTGCTGCACAAGTTGGTGTGCTCTTACCTAATTCACGTAAACAGGAACTGGAAGCAGATCGTTATGGACTAATCTTCGCCGCAATGGCAGGTTACAATCCTCGTGAAGCGATACCTTTTTGGGAGCGTATGGGTCAGTCTGGAGGAGGTAAACCGCCGGTATTCTTAAGTACGCACCCTACTGATGAACAACGACTTGCAGGGTTACAAAAATATATGGATGAAGCATTAACCTATTACAAGCCAGTAAGAAAATAATGCATAGCCTTTGATTTCATCAATACAAAAAGCAACTTAGAGAAGCTCCATACAAATTGTATGGAGTTTTTATATAAATCTAGCCGGAAAATTTGCCTTATCTTTGCAAATTATTCCGATCCACGAATACCAAAGTTATTTCTTATCCGACTGAGAGCGCAAGATTTGCAAATGTGCAAAATTTTTTAACCTTAAACCATTGCCACGTATGACTCAAACAATGTTTGAAAAATTGCAATTAAAGGACGAAAAAAATTTACTGATCCAGGGCCTTCCTTCAACCATCGAAAAACAATTTGTTAAGTTATCATTTTCCAAAAATCTTACCCCTCTTTTAAAGCTGCGCAAAATTGATTTTGCATTGGTTTTTGCGGTAAATCAAAAGCAATTGAATGACATCCTTGCTGAAGTGTTACCAGCCTTGCAGGTCGGCGCAAAACTTTGGGTAGCCTATCCCAAACTTACTTCTAAAATCGCCAGTGATTTAAACCGGGATTGTACATGGAGTTATCTTCAAAACAATGGTTTTGAATATTCTTCAGAAGTAGTACTCGACTATGTGTGGAGTGCAATCAGGTTCATAAAAATTGAGCAACCTTACGGATCAATACTAAATTGTGAAGGCGTAAGGAAGAAAAAACTGCATACGGCTGCCGCCCTGGCTTAAGGTCATTTTATTTATGAAGATCAATATTGAGATCAAAGCGATTTGCAGGAATACTGAGCAAGTCCGGGAGATTCTTTTGTCCAAAGGCGCCAGGTTTATTGGTACCGATAAGCAAGAGGATACATATTTCAACGTGAATGAAGGAAGGTTGAAACTTCGTGTAGGCAATATCGAAAACAACCTCATTTTTTATAAACGCACTAACCAGGCTGGTCCCAAACAATCTGATTTCAAATTGGTTAAAGTTGAAGATGCGGCAGGTCTTAAGGAAATTCTTACAGCTGCATTTGGAGTCTTAAAAGTTGTTCATAAATCCAGGGAAATATATTTCATTGAAAATGTAAAATTTCATCTCGACTTTTTAGAGGAGTTAGGAAATTTTGTTGAAATAGAAGCAAGTAATTTATTGGTGGATAAAACGGTTGAGGAATTAAGATCACAATGCGAATATTATTCAGGGGTATTGTCTATTTTACCAGCGGATTTACTCACAGATTCTTATAGTGATATGCGTTGATTTTCCTTTTTTCACGCAGCTTGAGGGATTAAAATGCAAGGTCAAAATCCAAAAACAATTTCAGCCTTTTCCAAAAATCCTGATTATTTTTTATTACTCTGACACTATGCTCCTCTGCTCACTCCCAAAAAAAATTATTGAAATATAACCGTCCCCATCTGTCTCGTCAATTGAATCTCAAGTTCTTTCAAATGCTTATGCGTTTGTAATAATGGAAGTTGTTCTTCAGCAGAATGCTTTTTTTCGAGATCCAGCTGATTCTCTGCGATCATCCTCTTTATTTTACGAAGTTTGAGATAGTTAACTGTTGAAAATACTTCCTCTTTATAAGTGTCTTCACGTGTTGGTACTTTCATCTCGTAATTCTTTTCCCAGTTTTTACTAACCTCGTACGGAAACTCAATCAGCGAAACAACAAGTGTGCTCATTACCTGGTCATCATGGTATAAAAAGTTTTTGGCTGAGGGAGCGATACCTGCATCATACCAGGCTTTATACGAGTTGATAATCTTCATCAATTGCTGATTGTCGATCATATCTTCTTCTATCAATTCCCGGAAAATATATGCTGCACAACTGAGTCCTGGTTCCCATTCTTTTGTCCCAAAATCGAGAAGAGTGCGTACAATCGCACGTTCATTTAATTCATCACGGTTAAGCAGGTCAAGTACATCCTGGTCGGGAGCGGTTGTATCACCGGTACTAAGGCTATCAACCGGTTGCTGGCTATCTCTTGAAACCTGCTGGCGATCGTCTTTCTGGTATTTTTCGCGGATATATTTATTAACGAGAACGGTAAGCCCGGCCTCATCGATCTTAAGCAAGCTGGCACTTTTGCGGATATAATCCTGTTGCTTTGTAAAATCTTCAGCTTTATTAATTTTAGAAATTGTTTCCGCGATCTGGCTCACTACCTGGGATTTCCTTATGCTGTCATCTCCTGCATCCTGTAATGCGATTTCCAATTGAAAAAGAATAAAATCTTTTTTATTTTTTGAGATAAAATCAATGAATGCCGTTGGCCCTATTTTATTTAAATAGCTGTCTGGATCTTCGCCATCAGGGATCAGCACAAGCCGAACATTAAGGCTTTCTTCCAATGCGAGATCAAGACCGCGTAATGCTGCTTTTATTCCCGCTTTATCTCCATCATAAATTATTGTAATGTTTCCGGTA
>JBKJPO010000348.1:0-2725 GCA_046595095.1 Chitinophagaceae bacterium | reverse complement strand
TTGCATCTCCAACGGAGTATCATGCTTCATTGCACGCTTGTGCAATCTGTAAGGCAATTTTATAGAATTATGAAACAGGAGGATTACAAAAACCATTGAATAAGTTAAGCCCAATCAATACGTCCGTTCCTTACAAAAAAGTGGCTTTTGCATCCAACTTTTCTCCATACCGAAGGGCTGATATTAATTTTATTTTTTGGGGTGATGCTGAAATGCCATCTTGGTTTTGCATCTTTAAGTAGGTTAAGATAAATGCAAGGCTGTCAGGATTTTTGTCCTCTACAATTATAAAAATGACCTTATCAGGGATTACTTATGGTAGGTCTCCAATAAATTCGTATTTATATTTAATGGCGGTGTAATCCTTGTAACGGTCACGTAACCATTTAAGTATTTTACTCATAAAATTATAACCTTACTTCTGGCATTCTTAAAAATGGTTTACAATCACCCCTTCCAGCCCATCTTTCAGCAACAACATCATTTGGAAAACCTTCTTCGGCCACATTTTCAATACAACCTCCGCAATAATCTATCATAACTTTTGCATAATGGTCAGGTGTTTCATCTTTAAATGGATGCAACCTGTTAAGAAGTTCAGTAACGGCAACACTGCTTATTAACATATTAATACTGATAACCGCAGGCCTGTCTACATTTGCATTATGTACATACCCCTGCTTTTCTCTTTTCGCAAATTCATCCGGGTCTTGCCTTAACAATCCATCATCAAACAGGCGTTGGGAGGTATAAAGGCCCCTGCTGAGCAATGTAGAGCAACCGGGTTGGGTATAGTGCACACTGGCTATGATCGTGTCAATACCGCCTGCACCATCAGCATCAAGCCTTACACCCAAATCAAAATAGGGGATCAAATAAAAATTACAAAGTTGAGAGAGCAGGTGCCTGCCATCAACACTATCCATACAACCAAAGATTACATCGCAGGTAATCAATTTCTCTATAGCTTCTTTGCTGTCATATAAATTGTGTTTGTATACAATAGCTTCCGTTCCAATTCCCATTTTTGTAATTGCAGAGGCTAACACATCAACCTTGTAATGCTGCGATTTCACATCCTCCAACGTAGTATTTAGGATTCGGTTTATGTTTTTCTTTTCAATTTTATCCGGATCAATCAGCACGATACATCCAACACCCAGCCTCACTAACTGTTCAATGGTTGGGCTGCCGGTCCCGGAGCAGCCGATCACAGCAACTTTCAACCCTTTGAGTTTAGAATAAGTGCCATCGCCAAAAGCCTGGATTGTTCTTAATGAAAATTCATCAGGCACTTTCATGGCTGCTTTATTCCTTATTTCAATTACATCACCGGCAATTGAAACCTTATCGAATGAAAAAGTTGATAGATCTAGCGTAAACACCCTTCCGAATATTTCCCCTCCTGGAAGCATTACAGCCGAGCCATGTACGCCATCATGATCACACCAGCCAAAAACTGATTTAAAAAATTCATGGTCTGATACATCATCAATTTCCGAAAACTTTGGATATCCACCAGGATGGCTGTGTATTTTTAAAATACCCATATTATTTTTTTCAGCTTTTTCAAGCAAGGGGATTATCCTGTCAGTCTTCCATCTTATAAAATCTTCATCTCTTTTACATTCATTGTGCGGGATAAGTTCTAATGTATGAGTAAGAAGGATGGATATACCATCTCTTTCATATCTGCCGCATAATGCTACAGCAACGGCCTCTTCCCCGTCGCCGGGAAAGAGGTGTTTTTGCAGCTGTTTATAATGCTTACCCGATAATCTAAGCTGGTACTGCATTCGCTGGTCTTTTTTCAAATTCTAATAATAACCATGCATCCGCAAGTGGCACATGTGTGCTGAGATTATCAACCCCATTTCTCCACGGATTGATCTCAGTTCTGTGCCTGGACCATTGCTGAAAAATCTTACCGTCAATTTGGGTAAGGCTTAATGCACCTATTGGCTGCCCGTCATCCCTGCTTAATGCTGGATAGAAATAGATCATGTCCAGTTGCGCTGTGGGGTAGCCCGGTGTCATTCTAATGCCCAAACATGCTTCAGAAGCATTATAACCCACCGGCAATTTATACCCGTGGATAAAAATCCATAGGGCGCCTTGTACATTTACAGCTTCCCAAACTAAACCCAGGTTATTAAGATATACCTCGTCTTCTTCCAAAAGAATGAAGTCCCTACTTGGGTCTTCACCTTCTGTTTGATCTAACGGAAGCGTTTTAAACTTCTCAATACCAGGTTCTGTAAAACACACCTTTTGGTCATAACCGATTGTTACAACATTGCCATGCTTTAGCTTTTGGCGCAGCTGAAATCTTTCATGCGGTTTCTTACCGGCAATTAAAAGTATCTCTTTACCGGTCATGCATTCTTTATCAACAACGTATTTATCACGGTCAATAATGATGCGGTACTTCCTTCCTTTTGGAGGGGTGTGGCCGTTTTTGGCACACCATTCAAGATCAATGATCTCGTCTTCTAAACTAAAATTCAAATTTTCCATTTTTTTATGTTTTAATGGATTGTAAAGATCCTCTGCTTTTTTTCAGGCAGTGAGAGGTTACAACAGCCCAGACTGAGAGTTCCGGGCAACATTTGCACAGTTCAGGAAAACTGTTTACTTTGCAGCTCAGAAACGAAATAGGGAGCAATGAGGTGATAAGCCTCAGAAAGAAAGTCCGCAAAAACTTTTAATCCCTAAGAGCCCAATC
>JBKJPO010000016.1:0-2558 GCA_046595095.1 Chitinophagaceae bacterium | reverse complement strand
TTCCAAGGCTCTAAGACACAAAGGAGCGCCAATTAATTTAATGCATTTATTCAATTTGCTTTGTGTCTTAGAGCTTTGGGGGGTTCAAAAAATTCCTGGATGCATGATTAAATTAATTTCAATAATTAATGATAATGGAAAAAATTAATTGGGGAATTATTGGCTGCGGAGATGTTACCGAATTAAAAAGCGGGCCGGCATTTAATAAAATAAAAAATTCCGTCCTCGTTGCTGTAATGCGCAGGGATGGCGCAAAAGCTCAAGATTACGCAAATAGACATGGTGTCTCAAAATGGTATGATGAGGCAAAATTACTCATTAATGATCCGGACATAAATGCCATTTACATTGCAACACCTCCATCATCACATGAGCTTTATACACTTGCTGCAATCGAGGCAGGAAAAGCCGTATATGTAGAGAAGCCGATGACAATTAATTTTGCATCTGCAGAAAGAATGATGGTCACTGCAGCGAAGAAGAATATAAAATTATCAGTCGCACATTATCGCCGTGAACAACCTAAGTTTAAAAAAATAAAAGAACTTCTCGATCAAGGGGCCATTGGAAAAGTAAGGCTTGCCCGGCTTAATTTCGCGCAGAAGCCGCTCACCATAAACGATCTCAATGTACCGAAGACTGCATGGCGTGTTGATCCTTCAGTAGCTGGTGGTGGCTTGTTTCACGACCTTTCCCCGCATCAACTCGACCTCATGATCTATTTTTTTGGTAATCCAAAATCAGCTTCGGGAGCAGCCTCTAGCCAGGGTAATTTATATAATGCTGATGACCTTGTAGCAGGATTTATTCGGTTTGAAAATGATGTAATTTTTTCGGGGATGTGGGACTTTCAAAGTGATGCTAACGAGGAGATAGACCGATGTGAACTCATTGGTACAAATGGTAAGATAATGTTCAGCATATTCGATCACCAAAAATTTTCATTAGAAAAAAATGGAATGATTGAAGAGTTTTCTTTTGATGAGTTGGAACATGTTCAACAGCCAATGATAGAAAAAGTGGTAGAATATTTTAGGGATAAGTGCAGCAACCCGTGTAGCGCCTTGGAAGGCACCAAAGTGATGAAGATCATCGACAGTTTCATCTTCAGGTGAATGACGCAAAGCGTATATACCGAAGAGTCAGTTCAATAATCTAAGTAAAATCAATTAAGCCCATTGGAAGTAGCTCACAGCAGCAATCAATCCAAAGAAGCCAACTACGATGGCGATAGTAATAACGTTGTCTTTTACGTGCTCGGGGTCTAAGTGAATCATAACCTACAGTTTTAAGATTAATAATAAAACTAAAGCTTGCTTTTCGTAGGACGGATAGTGATTATAAATTCTTACTTGAGTACGTGGTTGATCAGGATTGGATATTGTAATTTAGCCAGAACAATCCATAGTAACAAAAATACTTTAGGGATTTTGGTTTTATGGGTTCAAGAAGTTTAAGAAGTTCAAGAGGTTTAAGAGGTTCAAGAGGTTTCAGGTGAGGCAATAAACCTCTTGAACCTCTTAAACCTCTTAAACCTCTTGAACTTCTTAACCCTTTTTCTCAAGCTCAATCACAATACGGGAAGGGCTAAAGTGCGTAATTATTACTTTTAGTTTTGCGCCGGGAGAAGGCAATTTCTTGTTGGTGAATTTATCAATAGTGAGCTTACCACGGATTTTTTCGCCGATAAGGTTTACGTAAACCGCATGAGGTGATACATTGAAAACTGAAGCTTCGATTGGGGTTTTGGAATTGAATAATTTTTCTGCAATATGAAACTCCGGGATATATGCATGTTTTTTTAAAGTCGCATATATTTTTTCGCTATTATCAATATTTGCCAGTTTAAAAAAAATGGGTTCATTCAAGAGATTGCCGGTGGGTCTGAATTCCCATTCCGATAATTTTAAAGGGAAGAAAATATAACTACCGGTTTCTTTTACAAAATAATCTTCATCTACTTTTTTGAGATAACCGATAAATTCATTTGCCTCCCGCGCTTTGTTGATAAGGTTATCAAGCGCATTGTTATAAAAGAACTGTATGCAATCAGCAACCTGTTTGTCGCCCCGGGGACTGCGAACTATTATAAAATCTACCACATCCCCAACATGAAAACGATGTTGTTTTTTAATGATTTTTTCATCTATCAGTTTCTGTTGATCATTTGAAGAAATGCTCCCATTAATTGTTTTCTTTTTTCCATTTTGAACATAATCTATTGTACAATATTCATGATCATGATGAATGAAAGAAATTTCCCCGCGTAATGTTTCTGCTGCCATTTTGAAGAACAAAGGTAGTTGTTATGTCAGTTGCAGTAGCAGTTGCAGTAGCAGTGGGCAGTGGGCAGTAGCAGTGGGTAAGTGGATGTAGTATAATAAAGTGGATAAGTGCGGGAGGTAAGTAGTTAAAATAAACAGCTCTATGTAATAAGTTCTGCTACTGCTACTGCTACTGCTACTGCTACTGCCACTGCTTCTGCCCCTGAAACTTCCAACTCCCTACCTTTGCCCCTCAACCCCCGCCCCCCGCCATGAAAGTTTCAACAATACACG
>JBKJPO010000200.1:0-2507 GCA_046595095.1 Chitinophagaceae bacterium | reverse complement strand
GGGGAACAAGAATTAAATACTTGTATTCATTTTCTATTAAAAAAATTATTTATTATTTTATTTCTCTACGTGCATGGCTTACTGCCCACTGCTACTACAACTGCCTACTAATTCTGCACAAACCTCATAACAAACCTTTAACGCTACTTTTTTTAAAAAAACATATATTTGTTTTCGTAAATAATATTGAATTGAACAAACACGTACTCTATACAATTTTTTCCCAGCAGACTCACAGCTGGAACGTACCTGTTTTATTCCCGCACCCGCACCCGCGGTCGCGACGTGGTTGCTGATAGGACGAGCAATTGGAAACTGCCCCTGTCAGTGAAAAAATCCCCCGAAATTTTACACAAATTGTGTTTTAATTCTCATTGATCACCTAAGACATTACTACATTGGAACAATCTAAAATAATTGTCCGGGTAGCCACCGGTTCAGATTCAACATACGCACAAACCATCACTGATGAAATGGAATCTTCCGCAAAAGCCCGTGGTACAGGCATCGCTAAAAGATCTCCTGAATATCTCATTGCAAAAATGAACGAAGGAAAAGCCGTAATCGCCGTTACCGAAGATGGTGGCTGGGTAGGTTTTTGCTATATCGAAGCATGGGGAGATGAGCAGTATGTGGCTAACAGTGGACTAATCGTTGCTCCTGCTCTGCGTAAATCGGGAATAGCCAAGCAAATCAAGCAAACCATATTCGATCTTTCGAGGACAAAATATCCGGACGCAAAAATATTTGGTCTTACCACAGGCCTTGCCGTTATGAAGATCAATTCAGATCTTGGGTATGAGCCGGTAACTTATTCGGAGCTCACAGATGATGAGCAGTTTTGGGCGGGATGTAAAAGCTGTGTTAACTACGATATCCTGATGAGCAAAGAGAGAAAGAACTGTATGTGTACAGCAATGCTATATGATCCCAAAGACCATTATGAGCCTGAGGAAACTAAGGAAGAATTTAAAAAGAAATCCGGCCTGTACGAGCGATTAATAAGGCTAAAGCAAAATACCTTTGGCAAAAAGGAAATGAGGGTAGGCAAGGAGCTGAAGAATAAAAAAAGATCCTTACTGCATTTATTGTTCAACCTCTAGTTTAAAATTAATCGCAACGATGGCAAAGAAAAAAATAGTCCTGGGATTCAGTGGCGGACTCGACACATCCTATTGTTTGAAATATTTCGTAAAAGATAAGGGATACGAGGTCCACACGGTAATAATCAACACAGGTGGTTTTACTGCAGCTGAACTTGATACCATTCAGCAGCATGCTTACAATCTTGGTGCTAAGACCCACACTGCAATCGACGCTGTGCGTTCCTATTACGAGCGCATTATTAAATATTTGGTTTATGGAAATGTCCTCAAAAATTCAACCTATCCATTAAGCGTAAGCGCAGAAAGACTCAGCCAGGCATTATTCATTGCTGAGCATGTTAAAAAATTGAATGCAGACGCTGTTGCGCATGGCAGTACCGGTGCAGGCAATGACCAGGTGAGATTCGACATGGTTTTCAATATAATGATCCCGGGTGTCGACATAATTACCCCGATCCGCGACATACAGCTTAGCCGCGAACAGGAGATAAATTACCTGCGTGAAAATGGCGTTGAAATGAATTTTGAAAAAGCTGCCTATTCAATTAATAAAGGATTATGGGGAACAAGTGTTGGAGGTAAAGAAACTTTAAATTCTAACGGCTTCCTTCCTGAAGAAGCCTGGCCAACGCAAATTACGAAATCTGTGGCCGAGGAAATTAAACTTACATTTTTACAGGGAGAATTGATTGGGGTAAATGATCAGCAATTTGATCACCCGGTTGAAGCAATTCAGCATCTGCAGGCTGTTGCAGCACCTTTTGGCATTGGCCGTGATATTCATATTGGCGATACTATTATTGGAATAAAAGGCAGGGTGGGTTTTGAAGCTGCAGCACCAATGGTGATCATTAAAGCACATCATGCTTTGGAAAAACATGTGCTCACAAAATGGCAGCTCAATATTAAAGAGCAGCAAGCGCAGTTTTATGGTAACTGGCTTCACGAAGGGCAGATACTCGATCCCGTTATGCGGGATATCGAAGCTTTTTTTATAAGTTCCCAGCAACAGGTGAGCGGGGATGTTTTTGTAAAGCTTGCCCCATATCATTTCCAGGTTACGGGTGTAGAATCTCCTTACGACCTGATGAGTGCCAAATTTGGAAAGTACGGAGAAATGAATAATGGTTGGTCGGGGCAGGATGTTCGTGGGTTTTCAAAAATATTCGGCAACCAGGCCATGATATTTCACCAGCTAAAACAAACAGCTGATGACAAATAAGATTAGAGTCGGTATCATAGGGGGAGCAGGTTACACTGGTGGTGAACTCCTGCGAATTTTAATTAATCATCCACTGGTTGATATCAGCTTTGTACAGAGCAGGAGCAATGCGGGCAATCCGGTTTCAGCTGTTCACCAGGACCTGCTTGGTGAAAGTTTAACTTTCTCCGGCGATATCG
>JBKJPO010000496.1:0-3148 GCA_046595095.1 Chitinophagaceae bacterium | reverse complement strand
CAACTGGTTGACGGGTTGGTATCCAGCGAATATTTGCGAGGGGGACTTTACAATCATCCTGTCCAATATTTTCACCTAAAGAAAAATGGCAGGTGTGGGCAAGGGCCAGGTCCATTAAAGGGTTTTCCTGCAACATTCTTATTTGAGTGAAAGCGCAATCAGTATCCAAAAATACCCTGCATGGAATATTTTGCCACCATTCCCTTAGCGGATTTATGCCCGAAAGATTTATGGCAACATCAGCAGTAGAACAAAAATCTAAGACCGCTTCTTTCTTTACTCCAAACCATTCACCGGTTAATGAATCGAAATAACTCCATTTATCTTTTAGACCATACTTTTCAAAAAGGGCAGTAATAAAATTAAAGCCGTGGCTTTTTGCCAATCGCGTAGAATTGTAATTATAAGTGCCGGGGTAATCATCACTGTCCTCAACAAACAGCACGTCGTGACCAAGTTTAATAAGGCCAAACATATATTGAAAATGATGCCAGCACAAAGCTCCATATGGACCCCTGATAATATATCCTAAAACAACTATTCGCATAAAGATTATATTAAGCCGTCAACGTGTTATTAGTCTCAAAAAATTTATTCAATAAACCACTTCTAAATCATCCAGAACTTTTTCTAAAACCTTTTCCGCCTTAAAATATTCTTCGGCAATATCTCTTGCTGCTTTACTGTGCTTTTTATAATTACTGTTGATATCATCAAAGGCTGTTATTATTTCTTCCATTGTATTAAATGCAAATAAACCCAGGCCTGTTGGAAGCGTACAACCAAAGCCGGTATCCTGGGTAATCACCGGCCTGCCTGCAGCGAGATAGCATGCGCTTCTTTCACTAAACCAGCCACTGCGCAGGCGAATGTTTTGATCCTTTGCAAAAGTGAATTCCCCCCGTGACTTGATTATGTAATCTCTGTATGTCCAGGGGTTCATTGTAAAAGATGGTCCATCAACTAATTTCCATCCATTTGCTGTAAGTAAGTTATAATCGTTTGCCACTCCATAAGCAGGAACTTCAGTTCCTTCTCCATGTTCAAAGGTTTCCGGCTTAGCTAAATTTGTAGCAAATTCAATAGGTTGATCTACTCTTTTCGGCAAATCAATAAATTTTAAAAACTCATGATGCTTACTCCAATAATATGTTTCCCCATTAAAAATAAGGTTGCGGCCTTCCTGTTTCCAGTTACCCACAGTGGTAAATTCCTGTTTAACAGGATCCCCATCCTTCCAGTAATCAAGCAGTACCGGTTGACGGGTTTTTGCCCGTAAGCGAGGTAAAGGTGGTATAGGGCAACCAGGGTTCCCGATATTTTCCCCATAAGAAACTATATCGTTGTGTTCATTTATGAGCGCCGTGGTAAATACATCTCCTTCTGCAAATTTAATTTCATGATAAACCGGGTCAGTACTATAATAAACCAATCTGCCTACTTTTAATCCTTCTTCTTCAAATTTTGTGGAGCCGGAAATATTGAAAACGAAATCAGCGTTGGCAAGTAAATCTTCTGCTTTAGCCTTAGGCATTCCAATCCAGGTTTTATCCTCGGAGAAGCTGCAACGATATGCCCAGCGATCCCGTAAACCAAACTTTTCGGTAACACTTTTCAAATATGGAATTGCATAATCTGCATTGTTAACCCGGGTTTGTAACTCTGGGTTATAAGGCCATGTAGAAGTAGTTTCAAAATAATAAACATCATGACCCAGTCTTAAAAACCCCAAAGCAATCTGCATATGCATCCAGGCCATTCCTGCAAACGGATCAGAGACAAGTGTGCCTACTACAATAATTTTTAATGGTTTCACTTAGCTCTTTTTAAAAAATTTTCAACTTAACTGAGAAATCATATTTGAAAGAACCTTACTGCTATCAAAATAGTCATTTGCAATTTCTTTAGCTGCAATAGAATGAGCTTTATAGTTTTTTGTAACTTCTATCACAGCATCCCTTGCTGTTTCAAGAGATGAGAACGCTAATACCCCTTTACCGGAAGGAATATATTTTGACCATTGAGTTTCCTGAACTATTGCAGGCCTTCCGGCTGCTAAATAACATGCCGACCTATCGCTAAACCAACCGGTATTTGCTTTTACATATGTTTCTTTTGCTACAGAAAATTCGGCAAGCGAGTTTTTTATATAATCCCGGTAGGCGTAAATACTATTATTCATTTCTGAAAGATTATTTGACAAATGCCAACCCTTCTTTTTTAAACGACCTGCATCTACTGAACCTGACATGACCATTTCGAAAGTTACTTCCGGAAGTTCTTTTGGCAAGTCAATTATTTTTTCCAGTTCAACATCTTTTTGACCATATTCTTCATTCTCATAAATAAGTTTATGTTTTGGAGACAGGTTCATAATTGTGGTGAGTAACTGCTTTTTGTCTAAATCTGAATTGGCGCTAATTGTATTTTCCCAGAATTTAAGGCAAACAGGTTGTCGTGTAGTGCGCCATAGAAAATCGAGAGGTGGAACTTTTGAATCCTGTTCCAAAATATTTGCGCCAAAAGAAAAATGGTGAGTAAATTTTGATAAAGAAGCTTTCGCTATTTCAATAGGAATTTGTGTAAACATTGGGTCGGTATCAACCAAAACTCTTACCGGAATTTTCATGTATTCATCCCTGAAATAGATCGAATTAGAAACACTGATAATGGCGTCTGCGGTTGAACAAAGTTCAAATATTTTTTTTTCAGACAAACCAAACCATTTTTTTGAGTTTTCATCTCTATAAGCCCATCGCTTATTCAATCCGAAGAAATCCATCGATTTGCTTATATAATCAACAACTGGTGTAGGATCATCCCATTCGTAAGCCGGATCATGATAATTGTAAACGCCACAGGTATCTTCAATATAGTACACATCATGTCCTAATAATTGTAAACCAACCGGATATTGTGCGTAATGCCATGTGATTCCGGAAATGCAAAAAGTGCCAATGAATCCGCTAACAATAATTCTCATGTAAGTTTCTTTTTGTGTTTAGCTTGCGACATGCTGAAACTTATGCAATTCAGCATAAACTTTATCCTCTTTCAACAAACTTTCATGAGTTCCTTTCTCTGCTATAACGCCGTCTTTGATGGATATGATAAGATCTGCCTGCCTGATGGTTGACAATCTATGGGA
>JBKJPO010000234.1:0-3504 GCA_046595095.1 Chitinophagaceae bacterium | reverse complement strand
AAGTTTCTGCAAGGCAAAATCATATTGTTGGGTTATTTTGTAAAAAACGCTCCGCCGGTTTTACTGGATTTTCATTTCACACCCTTAAACGAGCAAATAGCGGGCAAGAGCTATCCTGATATGTATGGAGTAGTGATCCATGCCAATATCTTATCCATGATTTTAAACCGGCAATATGCAACCCTCGCCTCCGATCTTGTATCCTATCTTGTAGCTTACCTGGCTGTTTTTTTTATGCTCCTGTTTATTATAAAGCAGTATCAAAAAACCGCCCACCCGGGTCATGGTAAGATGTTGTTAATTCAATTTCTTGCCATCATCTTGCTATTGTACCTTTTTCTTTTATTCTTTAATTTGTGTTTAATTAAAATTCCACTACTTCCAACTATGGTTGGAATGGTTTTGAGTGTAGAAGCTTTTGGCATTTATAAGAAGATTGCTTTATGGCTACATAAAAAATTTAAATACAAAACAGTTCTTTACAAAAAAGCGCATGTATGAAATATATTTTTCTTCTTTTAATCATCTCTTCCACAACTTCTGCACAACAACTGCCCGAGTACGTCGTGTACCTGGTAAAAGGCGAAGTAACAGTTCATAAAGGGAAAACTAAACCAGTTAAGGTAAAACAACACCAGTTTATTTATGCTACAGAAACCCTAACCATAAAGCAAGGAGGAGAAGTAACCTTATCGAATAAGGAAGGGAACAGTTTTGCTCTGGGTGCACCAAAGACTTACCAGGTAAGCAGTTTGTCGCAAGTAAATAGCAGGTCACCAGATAACATTACAAAAAAATACCTGTCCCTTCTTTATCACGAATTGATAGATCCTAACCATGATTACACCAAATTTAAAAAAAGTAATGTTGGCGGTGTATGGGGTGGCGTTAGTCGTGGCGATTGTGGGAATTTGCTTTTTCCTGTTGAGGATATGAAGACTGCTGATAGAACAATTTTATTCACATGGCGTAAAACAAGCTCAGAAAATGAGTACGTGCTAAAAATTTATGACACTGCCACAAAAGAAATTGCTGCAATACCCGTAAAAGATACTTCACTGCTGGTGGATCTGGCGCCTTTTATTAATGGAAATGCCAACAAGTATTATTGGCGCATAGAGGGTAAAGGTGAAGGATGCGAAGAAGAAATTCCAATTCGTTTTGAAATCATCACAAAAGAACAGGAAGCCGGAAAAATCGCTGAGTCGGAAAAAAAGAGTGCAAACAAGGCAAATATGTTCTTTGTAATTGATCAGTTGGAAAAAGAATGTTTTATTCCTGCTGCACAAAAATATTTCGAGTCTTCAATTAATACTAATACTCACGATATGATTCTGGTAAAGACCTATATCTCCTTTCTATTGAAATACCACATGGAGGAAAAAGCGATGAGCGTGTGGCAAGAATCAATCTATAAAAAAGGGAAACTGGATCCTAAAAAATAATTTCAAATTCCGGACAATCTACATTACAGTCTGGCTACACGCAGACAATGCAGTCGGTAAAATCAGGCCAGGAGTAGTAAACAATAAAAAGTTAATACCGGGAGATAAGAATTCATGGAACCCTCCTTAAGCCAAATATGTCTCAATCAATTCGTTAGTGCTCAATTGTAATTTACTGTAAGAAGATTGCCTGGATAAGTTTAGGCCGGAGCGAATTAATGTTTGTTATAGCGAACAGATTAGGCTATATTTGTTTTTTATAACGAACATTATGAAAAAAAGAACCATTACCCTCACCCCTAAATTAGATAAGATCCTGGTTGAATTAGGAGGAAACATAAAGCTGGCAAGGCTTCGAAGAAAATTGACCACCGGGCAGGTTTGTGAACGGGCAAATATTAGCCGCACCACTTTATGGCAAATAGAGAAAGGAGTGCATAATGTTACAATCGGCGCTTATGCACAAGTCTTATTTATCCTTGGGCTGGAAAAAGACATGCTACGAGTGGCGACCGATGATGAGCTCGGCCGGAGACTACAAGATGCCGATCTGGAAATAAAAAAAAGAGGCCCCAGGAAAAAATAAATTGCCATGGATATTTTAGTTTACGCGGATTGGATAGAATTAGCAGGCCCGGCTTTAATGGGGAGGCTGACGGTTACCCATAGCAAAGGACGTGAGATTTTTTCATTCGCATATGATAAAGCATGGTTGGATAAAGGGCTGGCACAAAACTTAGATCCCGACCTTCAGCTTTTTGGGGGCAGTCAATATCTTTCAACCGGGAAAAAGAATTTTGGTATTTTTCTTGATTCATCACCAGATAGATGGGGACGTATTTTAATGGTCAGGAGAGAGGCCATTAGTGCAAGAATGGAATCCCGAAAGGCAAAGACACTGTTTGAAGTGGATTACCTGCTTGGCGTATTTGATGCACACCGAATGGGGGCTCTTAGATTTAAACAAGAAACAAATGGGCCCTTCTTAAATGATAACGCAGGTTTTGCAACTCCTCCCTGGGCATCACTTCGTGAACTTGAATTCGCAAGTTTACAATTAGAAAAAGATGTATTGTCTGATGATGAATCATTGAAGTGGCTCAATATGCTAATGGCCCCTGGTGCATCTCTTGGTGGAGCACGCCCTAAAGCAAGTGTAATTGATGCAAAGCATAATTTGTGGATTGCAAAATTTCCAAGTGGACACGACGAAGTAGATATTGGCTCCTGGGAAATGGTTGTTAATGTACTTGCTAAAGACGCAGGTCTGAACATAGCCGATGGCCAGGTAAAAAAATTTAATAGTAGACATCACAGTTTTCTTTCAAAAAGATTTGACAGAGCAAAGGGTAAGGGCCGCATTCACTTCGCATCAGCTATGACGTTACTTGGCTATTCTGATGGAGACGAAAATGTTTCCTACCTCAACCTGGCAGAATTCATTATGCAAAATGGAGCAAGCGTTAAAAACGATCTGGAAGAATTATGGAGACGAATAGTTTTTAATATAGCTGTAAAAAATACAGATGACCATCTTCGTAATCATGGTTTTTTGCTCAGTCCCCAGGGATGGATACTTTCTCCGGCCTACGATGTGAATCCTGTTTATCATGGAAAAGGTTTGACTCTAAATATTTCTGAGACCGATAATTCTTTGGACTTTGATCTTGCAAGGTCAGTAGCAAAATATTTCAGGGTATCAGAAAATAAAGCAACATCAATTATTTCTGCAGTGCGACAAGCTGCAGGCAACTGGCAAAAGGTTGCTAAGACTTACAAAATTCCGCGTAGTGAACAAGATTTGATGGTGCAGGCTTTTGAAAAGCCTGGTTCCTAAAACTTCATTATAGTGTTAGCATAATTGCTTCAGTCTTTTTACCGGGGATGAATTAATTTATTTAGTTAGTAAAACAAAAAACTTTATGGTAAATATGAATTTATATAATGAGATCAATTCTTTATAATGACACGCTGGAAAAACATTTGTTGCACCTTCATTAGACTTTAGCAATCATATTCAAATAATTTCTCCCAGCAACCTGTGAATGCATACCACTGC
>JBKJPO010000475.1:0-4868 GCA_046595095.1 Chitinophagaceae bacterium | reverse complement strand
TTCCAATAAACCTGTTTATCAATATTCTATTATATTTAAGCGATTAATAAATGATGGTCTAATATGTCAGCATCAAATAATTATATTGAAAAAAACCAGCTATCGTGGAATGCCAGAACTCCTGTTCATGTAAATTCTGAGTTTTACGATGTCAAAGGTTTTTTAGAAGGAAAATCTTCCCTTAACGAAATCGAACTTGGTTTGCTTGGTAATATCAGGGGCAAATCTATCCTGCATCTGCAGTGTCATTTCGGCCAGGATTCTATTTCGCTTGCCAGGCTTGGGGCAGATGTGGTAGGTGTTGACTTTTCGGATAAAGCAATTGATATGGCCAGGCAACTTGCTAGCGATAGTAATGTCTCTGCAGAATTTATCTGCTCGAATATCTTTGATCTTAACCAGCATCTGGATAGGGATTTTGATCTTGTATTTACAAGCTATGGAACTATCGCATGGTTCCCGGATTTACAACCCTGGGCTGCGCTCATCTCAAAATATCTTAGGCCTGGGGGTAAATTTGTATTTGTAGAATTTCATCCTGTGGTGTGGATGTTTGATAATGATTTTAAAAATATTTCATATCGATATTTTAAAGGAGAGCCCATAGAAGAATTGGAGAGCGGTACTTACGCGGAACCCTCTGCTGCGATAACCACGCAATCAATCACCTGGAATCATGGACTTGCGGAAGTTATTGGAGCGCTTCTCCAGAATAATTTTACTATCAATTCATTCGAGGAGTATGACTATTCTCCATACAATTGTATGATGCATATGGAAGAGGTTACGGCAGGTAAATTCAGAATCAAAACAATGGATGATAAGTTACCCCTGGTTTATTCCATTGGTGCTACAAAGAATTGATCATTATTTTTTTAACTGACTAAAAATGATATCCAATCGAGGAGCAAATTCTCTTGCTCAAATTATAATTTAATATATCATGGCATTTCTACATCCGGAATGGAGTTATAATAGTAATATTTACGAGGTTAACCTGCGCCAGTACACAGCAGAAGGCAATTTCGCGGCTTTTTCATTGCAGTTGCCAAGGTTGAAAGATATGGGGATTGAGATTCTCTGGTTCATGCCTATAACGCCTATCAGTATGCGCGGTCGCAAAGGTACACTTGGCAGCTACTATGCCGTTAAAAATTACACGGCAATTAACCCGGAATTTGGCACACTTGAAGATTTTGAGAAACTTGTCAATAAAGCACATCAATTCGGTTTTAAAGTGATCATAGATTGGGTTGCAAACCATACGGGAAATGATCACGACTGGATTGAAGAACATCCGGATTATTATGTCCGTGATGAAAACAATGAAACAATTAATCCTCATGGCTGGTCGGATGTAAGCCAATTGGATTTTAAAATTGAAGGGACCCGATTTGCGATGATCAGCGCGATGAAATTTTGGATAACAAACTGCGATATAGACGGATTCCGATGTGACATGGCACACCTGGTTCCTTTGGATTTCTGGTTCAGAGCCAGGACAGAAATAGATCCCCTTAAAAGCGATCTATTCTGGCTTGCAGAATGTGATGATCATTCTTATCATAATGCTTTTGACGCTACATATACCTGGGAATGGATGCACGCAACTGAAAAATTCAAGAAGAAAGAAATACCTTTTTATGCTTTGCTGGAACAATTAAAAAGTTACGAAGCTCGTTTTCCCCAGGATGCTTTCCGGACCTGGTTCACAAGTAATCATGATGAGAATAGCTGGAATGGGACAGAGTATGAAAAATATGGTGAGCTTGCCATTCCACTTGCTGTATTTAGTTGTACATGGAATGGAATGCCGATTATTTATAATGGCCAGGAATTACCGAATTATGCCCGGCTCAGGTTTTTTGATAAAGATGTCATCCAATGGAATGCAGACTGCGCTTTGCATGATTTTTATAAACAACTTCTGATACTTAGAAAAAATCATGCTGCACTTAACGCCGGCAGCCGGTCTTCAACAGTTATCATAGACGTGAAGGGGCTAGATGTATTCGCATTCAAAAGGAAATTTCACGATGATGAAATCCTGGTGTTTATAAATTTTTCCGGAACTGAAGTGAGTTTTTCTTTAAACGAAGAGGGCGCATTTTATGAAAACCTGTTTAACTCAGATGAAAAACTGAACACGAATGTAGCCACAAATATGCATCTTGCAGGTTGGCAATATAAAGTATTCGAAAAGATTTTTTAATTGACAGCTGCACAGCTCATCCTAAAAAAAGCCACGCATAAAGTGTGGCTTTTTTTAGGACTACTCACCGATTTATTCGGCGTTACTTATTTTCAATCTTCCAGATTTAATGGATATTCATAAAGCGCATCGTACCCGGGATAAATTCCTTCTACTTTAGTGTCTTTGGTTGTGCCAATAGCTGCACGTAAATCTTCGATTGATTTAACATCTTTACCATTAGCACGGGTAATAATAAACCCGTCCCTCATGCGCGTTTGATCATTTATTGCACCTTCATTTATTTTCTTAACAACAACACCACCGCTTAACCCAATCTCTTTGGCACGCTTAGGATCCAGCGTTGCAAGTGTTGCACCAAGTTTGTCGATTAAAGCATCGGCTTTTACCACATCAAAATTTCCTGCACTATTTTTAAGGGTAACCTCTACTGTGTATTCCTTGCCTTTCCTCAGGTATGTAACCGGTACTTTATCACCTGGCTTAAACCTGCTGAGTTGCTCCTGCATTTCAGAACCGGAAGAGATAATTGCATTATTGATCCTGAGGATCTGGTCACCTTTTGTAATACCCGCAAGTGCTGCACCGCCATTAGTTGTTGTACCGGTTATTATAATACCATCTGCATCAGCGGCTAATCCTTCCCGTTGTTTGATCTGTTCAGATGCACCGCCTGCATCAATAAACATGGCGCCTAGAAATCCTCTCTGAACACTACCATATTTAATCAGGTCATTAACCACTTTGCGAACAATATTCACCGGGATCGCATACGAGTAACCGGAATAGTAACCTGTAGGAGACGCAATAGCTGAATTGATACCAATCATTTGCCCATTCGTGTTTGTCAAAGCACCACCACTATTGCCCTGGTTAACTGCAGCATCTGTTTGTATAAATGATTCAACTGCCAGGCTCCTGTCGCCTGCTTTATCTTTATTTAAGCCAAGCGCTCTTGCTTTTGCACTAACTATTCCTGCTGTAACCGTTGTTTCAAGATTGAGGGGATATCCAATCGCAAGTACCCATTGACCGATCTTTACGTCATCAGAATTGCCATACATCATGAAAGGCAGATTTTTTTCTGTGATCTTAACTACTGCCAGGTCATAAGCAGGGTCTGCGCCAATAACTTTTGCTGTATAAGTTTTTTTATTACTCATGGTAACATTCACTTCATCAGCTCCTGCTACAACGTGATTGTTTGTTACAATATACCCATCATCACTGATGATAACTCCTGAACCAGATGCCATCTGCCCGGGAACGACACGCTGCCTGTTTCCAAATAACTGCTCCATTAAAGCATCATCACCAAAGAGATCGGAAAAAGGATTCCTCCGGTTTGGTAAATTATTGTTTACCTGTTTAGGGTTGGTTTTAGTTTTGATATGAACCACAGTAGGAGTAGATGCCTGCGCAGCTGCAGTAAAATCTACAGGCCCCGAAGTTCCTTCACCATCAAAAAAACCAGCCTGCTTATAATTGGAAGGTATAGATGCAATGTCCTGGAAGTTTGGATTGTCTTCTCTGAAATATTTGGAGTAACCCCAAATTATTCCAATGGTGGTGAGGGCACTAATCAGCACTGTCGCTAATACACTTTTAAATTTCATTCGATTAGGATTTTATTTAAAAAATTAAATTGTTCTTTGCTGTAGGATAGTTAGCAAACTATATGCCTAAGCATTTACAAATAAACGAACTCGGCCACTCCAACATGCAACCATATTTCACTATTAACATAAGATTAGGAAGCATTTCGTAGATCCCATAAATTTACCATTTTATAGGAAATTTTGACAAAAATATTCCTGACAATTTAGGATGAAACTGAAAATTTTGCATGGAATTTCAAAGTGTCAAAAGAAATTGCAAGGTATCAACACCATCTGCATAATCGGTGATACCGGGTTGCTGAACTTTTCCAAAAGGAATACCACTCTTTCCGACAATGGCCTGAACTTGCTCATTAGTGTTCAATTCAGCAACTAAAGTATCATGATTAGTATGATAACTGTAGTTTAGTTGCGATACTGGCGTAAAAAATTCTTCATCTTCAACAAGAAGGAGGGATTGATTTGTCATGTAAAAACGGTGGTTCATGATTTGTAAAGCGAGGTAATAATCAAAATTATTTCTGTATTTGGGATGGTCTGCCAGGTATCCATATTTCTTGCAGGCATCAAGCAAGGGAACAAAATCATATTCCTCGGGTACATATAATTTTGTGACGTTGCGGCATCCCAAACCGAAGAAAATGTGAATGTCATCGGCCAGGCTATCCAGTTGCTCCGGTGTTTCATTACCTTCCAATATTGCCACAGATGTACGGTTACGCCTGATGATGATTGGATAGCGGCCAAAATAATATTCAAAATATCTCGCTGTATTATTACTTCCTGTGGCGATATAAGCATCAACGCCGGTTAATCTTTCAGCAATTAAAATATTTTCTTTGACTCGTGCATCCCATTGTGATAGCTTATTAACCAGGTGCCGCAGAAGCGCATCATCTTTTCCTGAAAGTTTAATAATCTGTTTGTGTCCACTGATAAAAACGGATAAAAGATCGTGAAACCCAAGCAATGGGATATTGCCTGCCATTACTATTTGAACTGTTTTGGAAACAACATTATCACCAAGATGATAATGG
>JBKJPO010000409.1:0-13080 GCA_046595095.1 Chitinophagaceae bacterium | reverse complement strand
GTAATTTTCGGCTTCATTTTTTACATAACTCTTCGATTCACTTGGTGGTGCATCTATCCGCACATACGGAACGAGCCGGGCAACTTGTTTCTCATTCAATCCCCAGATTTTTCCAATATCTGCTGGCTTATAAAACTTCCCTCCCTTTGAAATATATTTCCTGATTGTTGCAGCGGTCTTTTCCCTGATTCCAAGTCGCTGCCAGCCTTCCTGGCTTAGAGTATTTGGATCAAAATAAAAAAGCTCGCCGCCGGCTGGTACTTCATTTGAATATTTTGAATAGGAATTTTTTCTTTGGAAACGCTTATACCCATCAGTCGAACTGTCTGCTTCCTCTATACTTATCTGTAATCCTGCGATTTCATTTCTGAATGCAGTGGAGTCATAGCTCTCTTTTTTTTTAAAGTAAGGAAGGAGAAGGCGCACAGTGTATGTCAGGGCAATAAGGAATAATAAAATATACACGCCCACCCTTTCCTTTTTTGTAAAGGCAAAGTATTCGCGTACAAATCCTTTCCACATTTTTTTACACAAAATAGATTTGAAAGCTGCAGATATCAATGGGAAAAACCCTTCAGTATTCAAGTATTAATCCGTCCCAGGCAAGGTGAATCCCTCTTGGAAGTTCATTATTGACATCTTCATGCCGGCCCATCTGGTGGCTTAAATGGGTGAGGTATGTATTGGGCATCTCGAGTTGCTGGGCGAGACTAACGGCTTCGGGTAAGTTAAAATGTGAGATGTGTTTTTCCTTGCGCAGCGCATTCAGAACCAGTGCCTCAGATCCTGCTATCTTTTGCAATTCAATCTCATCAATATGACTGGCATCGGTGATGTACGTAAACTTGCCGAAACGGAATCCGAACACCGGCATTTTCAAATGCATCACTGTGATTGGTATAACAGGGATATCGCCGATCATGAAGGGTTGATCAGTGATGAGGTTCATCTCAACCTTTGGTAGGCCCGGATATTTTACTTCGGAAAAAACATAGGGGAACTCCCTTTTCAATGCAGACTGTGTAAGCTCATTGGCATAAACTTCCATTGGTTTTGCAGAAAAAAAATTATATGCGCGGATATCGTCCATGCCCGCTACATGATCTTTATGCGGGTGTGTAAAAAGCAGCGCATCGAGACGCATTACTTTTTCCCTGAGCATCTGGAAACGAAAATCCGGGGTGGTATCTACAACGAGTGTGGTATTTTCAGACTGGACCAGGATGCTACTCCGTAGCCGTTTATCCCTGGTATCAGTAGAGGTGCAGACTTTACATGAGCAGCCAATCATTGGGATGCCGCTGCTGGTACCGGTTCCAAGAAAGGTAATTTTTATTTTGGGATATGCCACAGGCAAATTTAGTCGATAAAAAGTGAACTTACCTGATGCGGGGAATACCAGCTCCTAGCCGGCTCTACAGCTGGCTTTACTTCTTGAGCGTAACATTTGCATGCATAACTTCCTTATACATTTTCTGGGTGTCTGTGGTGAGCATTTCAACATTCACAGTAAGTGCGGGCACAAGGTCGATCAGGGTACTGATGCGTCCTTCAACCTGCAGGAATTTATTAAGTACCACCACTTTTTTATCTTCAAGTATGCAATAGCCGCTTTGGAAAGTACCGCGCTCGTAACGAACTACATATCCCGATTCTTCCAATATTTTTTCAATCCTGTTTAAGGTTGCCTGGTTGTATTTCATTTTATCCGCGGGGAAAATTATTTTGCAAAACTAATGGATATGATTGGGAGAAATTCTACCGGCTTGAATTCTTTTCCACAAAGAACAAAGGATTGGTGATTGTCATCGATGACATAATGCAGGCATAGTCTGCAATCATTGCGTGGGACGGGGAATTACATCCAGGGTCAGACAAAAACAGTAAACGATGCTGCGATTGCCAACCTAAGTTTTATTAGTCATCCTGATCACCGGGATGATCATTTCCTCAAGGCTCACACCACCATGCTGGAATGTGTTCTTATAATAATTTACAAAATGATTGTAATTATTGGGGTAACATAAATACCCATCTTCTTTTGCAAATATGTATGAAGAGTTTACGTTGGGCACGGGTAACCCTGCCTGGCGCGGATCACGAAAAGCCAGAACTTCTTTTTGTTCATAGTTCAGGTTCCTACCATGCTTATACCTGAGATTTGCAGTTGTTTGTTTATCGCCAACCACTTTACTTGGCGTTTTCACCCGTACACTGCCATGATCTGTAGCTACAATTAGATTCATCTTTTTATCCGCAATCTTCTTCAATGCCTGGTGTAATGGTGAATGTTCAAACCACGATTTTGTAATGCTGCGATAGCTCGTTTCATCGTTTGCCAGTTCTTTCAATACTTCCATTTCTGTGCGCGCATGGCTAAGCATATCTACAAAATTGTATACAATAACGTTCAGGTCATTCTCCATCAGGTTATGAATATTATCCACCAGTTTTTGCCCGTCATTATGATGAAGCACTTTTGTATAAGAGTGCTTTAGATCACCTTTTCCTGCACGCTTTAATTGTGCTTTGAAAAATTCTTCTTCAAACATATTTTTGCCACCTTCCTCATCATCATTTTTCCATTGTGTTGGAAATTGCTTTTCAATTTCAATAGGCATCATGCCGGCAAAGATTGCATTACGGCTATATTGTGTTGCTGTGGGTAAGATCGCATAAAATGATTCTTCTTCGTGTATCCGGAAGCTTTCAGCAAATATGGGTTGTATCGCCTTCCATTGATCAAAACGCAGGTTATCGATCAGGAGGAAAAAAGTAGGTGTACCTTTTTCAAGATGAGGGAACACTTTATATTTTAATAATGTGTGACTCATAATGGGCGCAGCCTTTGTAGGATCAGTAACCCAGGAGGAATAATTTTTTGAAATGAATTTGAAAAATTCCGTATTCGCTTCATTCTTCTGCGATTGAAATACTTCGAGCATTTCAGGGCTATCACTGTTCTTCAGTTCGAGTTCCCAGTACACAAGTTTTTTATAGATATCCATCCACTCATTATAATCGGGATTATCGCTTAGTGCCATGAATAAATTCCGAAATTGCTGCTGGTAAGCAGAAGTTGTTTTCTCTGCAACAAGACGTTTGTTGTCTATAATTTTTTTTAGAGAAAGCCATACCTGGTTTGGATTCACAGGCTTAATCAGGTAATCGCTTATTTGTGAACCGATGGCTTCATCCATCAGGTTCTCGGTTTCATTTTTTGTAATCAGCACTACAGGTACATTCGTGTGGATCTCTTTAATCCTTTGCAAAGTTTCCAATCCGGAGATACCAGGCATACTTTCATCAAGCAGTACTACATCTACCTCATGCTCTCTCACATAATCAACCGCATCATAACCATTGCTAAGTGAATGCACATTGTAACCTTTGTTCTCGAGAAACATGATCTGCGACTTCAGGCTCTCCATTTCATCATCAACCCACAGGATTTTCGGTATGTTCATATTTTTTTTTGAAGGTTCATCTCAGAATAAATTCATTTGATCAAAAAGGTGATCCTTACAAATGTAATTATTCCCCTTTCAAAATCTACCTTTGCAAATTGCACCCATCTATTTTAACAATTCAGGTAAAGATGCCTTTTAGGAAAATCATAAATGACCCGGTGTATGGCTTTATCACCATTGATCGCGAGCTTGTACACGAGGTGATCGCACACCCGGCATACCAACGCTTACGCCGGATTCACCAGATGGCACTTGCGCAACTTGTATATCCCGGTGCAGTTCATACCAGGCTTCACCACTCACTTGGGGCTTATCACCTCATGGGTAATGCCTTGACCGAACTCAAAGGAAAAGGAATTCAGATCACCGAAGAGGAATCTGTGGCAGCAAAGGTGGCCATATTATTACACGATCTTGGTCATGGCCCGTATTCACATGCGCTCGAACAAACCCTGATAGCGGGGGTTAATCACGAAGATATATCTCTCCTGCTAATGGAAAAGATGAACAAGGAGATGGGTGGGAAAATACAAATGGCTATTGATATTTTTACAAACCGCTATCATAAAAAATTTCTACACCAACTGGTAAGCGGGCAGCTTGATGTGGATAGGATGGATTACCTTACCAGGGATTCATTCTTTACGGGCGTAAGTGAAGGAGTTATTGGTTATGATCGCATTCTTAAAATGCTTACTGTGCATGAAGGTGAATTGATGATCGAAGAAAAAGGAATTTATTCAATAGAAAAATTTCTCGTGGCAAGGCGGCTTATGTATTGGCAGGTATACCTGCACAAAACAGTTCTTTGTGCTGAGATGATGCTGGTAAATATTATTCGCCGGGCTAAAAAATTGAATTGCCATACATCATCGGTTTCCCTGGATCATTTTCTGAATAGGAAAAGTGATGATGAGCCAATGGATTGCTGTCTTGAGGAATTTTGTAAGCTCGATGATTATGATGTGATGTTTGCAATTAAAGAATGGGCCGGGCATGAAGATCTCGTGCTTAGTTTACTCTCCACGTTGCTGCTAAACCGAAAGCTCTTAAAAGTTAAATATTTGACAGAACCGGTTAGTGATGATTTCATTCAAGATAAAAGGAGAGAGATTTGCAAAGTATTATCAATTACTGAAGAAGAATCTGCCTACCTTGTTTTTAAGGGTACTACTCAAAACAGTACTTATAACACAGAGGATGAAAGGATCAACATCTTATTTAAAGATGGATCGGTGAAAGATATTTCCCAGGTGGACCATGCTTTAATACAGCAAACATTATCGGGCACGGTGAAAAAATTTTACATTTGTTACCCCGAAGTCCTGTCTTGAAGATATTTAATTTGTTAGTGGCAAACAGCTAATCAGGCTCGTTCAGTGTCAATGATAGCATTGGACGTGGCGCTTACCGGTAAAGCTGGGAAACAAGATGAGTTAATTTTCTGTTCGTTGAAAGACCGGCAGACATATAAAACGCAAACATAAAAAACAAATGCAATTCACGGCTGCCCAAATAGCGTTACTCATAAGTGGAAAAACTGAGGGCAATGAAACGGCAACTGTTTCATCTTTTGGGAAAATTGAAGAAGCACAACCCGGCCAACTTGCATTTCTTGCCAATCCCAAATACGAAGAATTTTTATACAGCACCGGTGCTTCGGTAATAATCATTAATGATTCCCAGGAAGTAAAGCAAAGCGTTACTGCAACGCTTGTGCGCGTGCCTGATGCATATACTGCATTTGCCACAATCCTTGCCAACTACCAGAAAATGGCAACTGAACAATTAAATGGAATCCAGGAGCCAGCCTATATCCACCCTTCTGCTAAACTTGGCGATCATGTCTTTGTTGGCACATTTGCATATATCGGAGAAAATGTACAACTCGGCAATAATGTAAAGATATTTCCGCAGGCATATATCGGCAACAACGTTAAGATCGGTGATAACACGATCATACATCCGGGAGTTAAGATCTATCATGATTGCATACTCGGAAAAAATATCACCGTACATGCAGGGACTGTTATTGGCAGTGACGGATTTGGTTTTGCTCCTCAATCAGATGGTCGATTTAAGAAAGTCCCACAGATTGGCAATGTAATAATCGAAGATAATGTTGAGATTGGTTCCAATGCGACAATTGACAGGGCAACACTTGGATCTACCATTATTCATGAAGGCGCCAAACTCGATAACCTGATCCAGGTCGCACATAATGTAGAAGTAGGCACCAATACAGTAATTGCTGCCCAGGCTGGTGTAAGTGGCAGCACTAAAATTGGTAATAATGTAATGATTGGCGGTCAGGCCGGGATAGTTGGCCATATACAGATCGCTGATGGTGCTAAAATAAATGCTCAAAGCGGAGTGAGCAAATCCATCAAAACTCCCAACTCGGCCGTTACTGGTTCCCCGGCTTTCGATTATACAAGTGCACTGCGCAGCCAGGCTATAAACCGTAATCTTCCTGAATTAGAAAAACGTCTCCTCGAACTCGAACAAATGGTTAAACTGTTACTCGCTGAGCGGGTAAACCAATAACTCTTTTTATGTTTATTGTTTTTGATTAAAGGTTAATGCTTTAAAGCCCGTATATCTGTTTTGAATTAATCATTAACCATTAACCATTAACCATTCTTTTCATACTTTCGTGTCCATGGAAAGTACGAATGGAGAATTTTTCCAACACACAATTAAAAATGAACTAACGATTTTAGGTACTGGTATTCATTCCGGCCAGGCAGTTACCATGACGCTCAAACCTGCGGAGCCTAATACCGGTATAATTTTTCAACGTGTAGACTTACCAGGCAAACCCCTGGTAAAAGCTGATGTGGACAATGTGATCGAAACCAACCGCAGTACTACCATCGAAGTAAATGGAGCAAGAATAGGTACTATCGAACATCTCATGGCATCACTAGTGGGAATGGAGATCGATAATGTGCTGATAGAGATCGATGGAGAAGAAGTGCCTATCCTCGACGGAAGTGCTGAACCCTTTGTGGAAGCCATAGAAAAAACCGGAACTACTAGACAGAATGCTAAGAAGATATATTACACAATTGATCACAATATCACTTTTGTAGATGAGGAAAAGAAGGTGGAGATGGTCGCATTGCCTTACCACAGTTACCGTATCAATACACTCATTGATTTCAATTCCCCCGTACTTGGTACACAACATGCCTCATTACGTAAAATGAGTGATTTCAGTAAAAATATAGCGCCCAGCCGCACTTTCTGTTTCTTTCATGAACTCGAAGTCTTGCTTGATAATAACCTGATAAAAGGTGGTGATATCAACAACGCCATCGTGGTAGTTGATAAACCAGTAACCGCCGACCAGGTACTCAGGATCTCAAAAGTCTTCAACAAGCAGGATGTAGAAGTTAGTGAAGGAGGAATTCTAAATAATCTCGAACTTAGATTTCCCAATGAACCAGCCAGGCATAAATTACTGGATGTAGTTGGAGACCTTGCATTAGTGGGTTATCCCTTTAAAGCGCACATCATAGCAAATCGCCCGGGTCATGCTTCCAATGTAATTTTTGCCAGGAAGATAAAGGAGCATATAAAGAAAAACAAGCACAGGCAGGACATTCCCAAGTACGATCCAAACCAGGTACCATTACTGGATATCCATGCCATTGAAAAAATATTGCCACACCGTTATCCTTTTTTACTCGTCGACAAAGTGATGGAGCTTACAGATAAGTGTGTGATAGCCATCAAAAATGTTTCGTACAATGAGCCATATTTCCAGGGACACTTCCCCGGAAATTCAGTGATGCCCGGAGTGTTACAGGTGGAAGCTCTTGCACAGACAGGTGGTTTCCTGGCCATTCCCCGTGATTCTGAAGATAAATATGATACTTATTTCCTGAAAATAGAAAGCTGCAAGTTCAAACAAAAAGTTGTGCCGGGAGATACGCTAATCCTCAAGATGGAACTGCTACATCCTATTAGGCGAGGCATCTGCGAAATGAAAGGAACAATCTATGTCGGAGATAAAATAGCAACGGAAGCTGTACTGGTTGCACAAATTGTAAAACGACCAAAAGCTTAAGCATGATCAGCCCCCTCGCATACATTGACTCAAAAGCAATAATTGGAAACAACGTAACCATTGGGCCCTTTGCCGTAATTCACGGAAATGTTACCATTGGTGATGATTGCCATATAATGTCGAATGTAGTGATAATGGATGGAGCAATCATAGGAACAGGCTGCCGGATATTCCCGGGTGCAGTTATTAGCGCTATCCCTCAGGATCTAAAATTTATGGGAGAGGAAACCACCCTCGAAATAGGAAATAATACCACCATCAGGGAATGTGTAACGCTTAACCGGGGTACACAGGATAAGCATGTTACAAAAATTGGGTCGGATTGTTTATTGATGGCGTATGCCCATGTGGCGCATGACTGTATTATCGGAAATAATGTGGTGATCGCAAACAGTGTACAGCTTGCCGGGCATGTTGAAGTAGGTGATTTCGCTATCATCGGTGGACTGGCTGGTGCACCACAATTTACAAGGATCGGGCATCACACCTATGTTGCCGGACATACAGTTATCCGAAAAGATATACCACCTTTTATTAAAGCCGGCAGGATACCATTAAGTTATGTGGGTGTAAACTCTGTAGGCCTTCAGAGAAGAGGTTTTACATCTGAAAAAATAAACGAGATCCTCGAAATATACCGCAATATTTATAACAAAGGCATGAACACCACGCAGGCGATCGAATTCGTGGAAGGCGAACTACCGGTTAGTCTTGAACGCAATGAAATCATTGATTTTATCCGTAGCAGTGAGCGGGGAATAATCAAGCGTTTTACCAAAGGTGCATCAGATGAAGATTAGCCTGCAGAATCTTGGCAAACGATTTAACCGGGAATGGCTCTTCCGCCACTTTGATTACCAGTTTCATAGCAATAATGCTTACGCCATCATCGGGCCTAATGGTTCGGGCAAGTCAACACTTTTACAAATAATTGCAGGTTACACCATTTTCAATGAAGGCAAAATTTTATATGAAATTTCCAACAAGGAAATTCCACCTGAAAAAATCTTTGAACACGTATCTATTGCCGCGCCTTACCTTGAGCTCATTGAGGAATTAACTTTAAAAGAATTTCTATCTTTCCACCGAAAATTAAAACCATTACTGCCTGGTTTTTCCATCGATAATATCGCCTCCATTCTTGGATTGGAAAAAGCTCTTGATAAAGAGATCCGGTATTTCAGCAGTGGAATGAAACAACGGCTAAAACTAGGCCAGGCAATATTCAGCGATGTTGAGCTCATACTTCTCGATGAACCCTGTACTAACCTTGATGCGCAAGGGATACAACTTTATCACAGGCTCATTGACGAACATTGTAAGAATCGGGTGCTGATCATCAGTAGCAATGATTTACAGGAGTATGGATTTTGCGAACATGTAATTGACATACGAGCGATAAGAGGTGAGATGTGATTACGTTAACTAGTTTATGTTAGATTTTAAATAAGGCCTGCCTGTGTAGAGACTGCTTGAAGCTGTCTCTCATCAACTGCAAGCTGTCTTTATCGAGATAGTTGCAAGCAGTTTTGATCAAGACTGCTTGCAGCTGTCTCTCATCAACTGCAAGCAATCTCTACACAAAGAGTGCAAAACTTGATGCCAGAAAAGCAAGTGACAAATCAGGGTTAAAATAACAACAGTAAATTCAAACATATTCTTATGCATACGAAAAAAAGCATCTTGCTGTTTTTTATTCTACCATCGCTGGTGTTGATTTTTTCAGCTCAGGCTTACGCCCAAACTTTTTCACCAGACCTGAATACCTTTATCAAAGTGAAAGCAAATATTATTGCTTTATTGGATGCTAAAATTATTGATGGTACAGGCGGTCCTGTAAAAAATCATCAAAATTTATTGATTGAAAATGGGCGCATTGTCAAAATAGAAGACAAGGGTGACTTCAAAATTCCATCAAATGCCACGGTTATAAATTGCGCTGGTAAGACCCTAATTCCCGGGCTGGTCATGATGCACGAGCATTTATTTTATGGAGAACTGGCAGGAAACTTTTACCTGGGTCAGGCTATGCCGATATCCTTTCCTCAATTATATTTAGCTGGAGGCGTCACAACTATGAGAACAGCGGGTTCCACTGAGCCGCAGACTGACCTCAATATTCTGAACTGGATCAGGGAAGGAAAAATGCTTGGCCCTGATATAGATGTTACCGGGCCATATATCGAGCGGAAAGGTTTACCGATACCAGAAATGTTGTTTATCAAAAACACAAAGGAAGCTGTAAAAGAGGTTGCATACTGGGCCGATATGGGCTGCACGTCTTTCAAAGCATACATGAATATTACCCGTGCCGATTTGCAAGCTGTTTTAAAAGAAGCGCATGGCCGGGGCTTGAAGGTTACCGGCCATTTAGGTTCCATTACTTATCGTGAAGCTGCTACTTTGGGAATAGACAATTTAGAACATGGCTTTATGGCAAGCACAGATTTTGTTCGCGGAAAAAAAGAAGACATCAATCCTTCTTCCGGACAACGAAGGTCTTTAATGGACCTGGATGAAAATAGCAATGCCATGAAAGATCTGATGGCTTATTTAATTAAGAAAAACGTGACCCTTACCTCCACACTTACGGTATTCGAGCCTTTCACGGGTAGAGAACTATTTCCCGGAGCAGCTGATAGTGCGGTGGCTATGCAGGTGCGAATAGAAGTAGAGAAAGACTACAATGCTATGGTTGATAGTGATTCTGCCTATGCTGCATTATTCAAAAAAGAAATGTTTTGGGAAAAACAATTTGTAGCAATGGGAGGCAGGTTAATGGCTGGAATAGATCCTACGGGTTATGGAAGAGTAATACCGGGCTATGCCAACAGGCACACACTGGAATTGTTAGTAGAAGCCGGATTTACATTTTCGCAGGCTGTAAACATTTGCACACTAAATGGTGCCAAATTTTTGGAAAAAGATAAAACAATTGGGAGTATAGTTGTGGGCAAGCAAGCCGACCTTGTATTGATCGATGGTGATCCGGAAAAAGATATTAAAGCAGTAAGAAATACCGAAACTGTTTTCAAAAATGGCATAGGCTTCGATTCCAAAAAAATCTTTGATGCAGTGAAAGGTATGGTGGGACTGTATTAAACTATGGGTTTCATGATGAGCATAAATCTGATCCAACAAATAAACCTGGCAAATCGCAGTCCGGCAATTTACTAGCTTCTCCTGCTCGCAATCAATAAATTTAAATCAGTATACTTCAGGTCAAAGCGTTGGCTAAGGTGAAAATTTGTAAGTGAGCCTTTGAAGAGATAAATACCGCTGCGGATGTTGATCTTGTACCACACCAGGTTCTCAAAACCTCCGTCGTCGGCGGCTTCCAGGAGTAATGGCATAAGTACATTGCTTATAGCCTGGGAAGCTGTACGTGCAAAGCCACTGGGAATATTAGGAACACAATAATGTATCACGTCAAATTTCCTGAAAACAGGTTTTTCATGTGTAGTAATGTTCGACGTTTCAAAGCAGCCACCATGATCTATACTCACGTCAACGATTACACTACCTGGCCGCATCCTGCTTACCATATCTTCAGTAACAACGACGGGCGTTCTCCCCCCACTTGATGAGATGGCACCTACTGCAACATCGCAGGTTCTTAATTGCTTGGAGAGAATATTTGGCTCAATAACGGAGGTGTATAAACGAACACCGATATTATTCTGGAGTCGTTTTAACCTGTAAATGCTATTGTCGAAAATTTTGACACTTGCTCCCATGGCCAGTGCGGTACGTGCTGCATATTCGCCAACTATCCCCGCACCGATTATTATCACTTTAGTAGGTGGAATGCCTGATATACCCCCAACCAGTACACCTTTGCCACTGTTTGCATTACTCAGGTATTGTCCGGCTATAAGCATAACAGCGCTTCCTGCAATTTCACTCATACTTCTTACAATGGGATTGTGGCCACTATCATCCTTCAGGTTCTCGAAACTTAATGCCGTGATCCTTTTCTCCATCATTTTTTCCAAAATTTCCTGCTTCATAACGGCAAGGTGTATGGGAGAAATGATGAATTGATTTGGTTTCAGCAAGTCTACTTCATGTTCGCTTACCGGGGCGCTTTTTACAATGATATCACATTCAAAGACTTCCTTTTTACTGGGGCAAATCTTAGCGCCTGCTTCACTATAATCTTTATCCGTATAGCTTGCACCTTCACCGGCTTTCGTTTCCATCAATACCCGGTGTCCATTACTTATCAATACAGTTACTGCCTCAGGTGTAAGGGCTATCCGGTTCTCCTGGAAAGAAGTTTCTTTCGGAATACCGATGAAGAGTTCCGTGCCTTTTGGTTTTACGTCTAAAGTTTCCTCCATTGTCTCGTAGGTGAAAGAAGGAGACACAAAAGGTTTGGTTGTCGCCATGTAGTGGGTTAAAGTTTATGTTATGAAAAGTTAACGAATATCAGCCAATGTCTGCCGCCTGAACGGATAATTTTCGTTCACCACCAGGCAATGCTGTTATTTTCACGAGTGCCGAACCCGCGGGCAAAATTAAAGGTGCTTTGAAAGGCCATTCCACGAAACAGATTTCACCACTATATAAACATTCTTCAACCCCCGCACGAATTGCTTCTTCATCATCCTTTAACCGGTAAAGATCAAGATGGTAAATAATTCGGTTCGTTGAGGTGTTATATTGATTAATTATGGAAAATGTAGGACTGCTTACGTTCCCAGCTACGTCATACAGTTGGCATAGTTCGCGGATAAATGTTGTTTTGCCCGCACCCATTTCTCCATCAAATAAAAAAACCAAATACTTGCCTGACACCTCAGATATAAACTTTCCTGCAGCTTCTTTAATGCCGGATAATATAAAATTTATCTCCATTTATTAAGTTGATTAAGAAGATTGAGTGTGAATTGGTGATTCATATTTCAAACATACAAAGCATATAATTAAATCATTCAATCCAAGGCAAAGTAAAATTAACTCCACGTTGCATTTATATTTTCCATTTATGGTAAGGTAATGGAGAGGAAGTAGAATAATTTTGGACCACGGATGATAATGATGATTTGCTGATCCTATTAACAACTAATCAAATAAATCAGTGGTCAATGCAAAGTGATTTGGTGTCCTAACATACTATCTTCATACTAATCCAATAAATCAAGTAAATCAGTGGTCGAAAAAATTGAATTCAAAATACAAGGGATGACATGCGCAAACTGTGCACTTTCTGTTTCAAGATATCTTGAGAAAGAAGGATTGAAAGAAGTTCGTGTTAATCTTATGGGAGGAAACGTAAGCTTTGATGCACAGGAAAGCATTGCTCCTGGGAAAATAAAAAAAGGTATTGAGCAACTTGGATATTCTATAATCGATGAAGAAAAAACTGTTGAAAGAAGAAAAGGATTTTTACAAACCCCATTACAAAAATTCTGGTTCTGTCTGCCTTTCACTTTGGTACTCATGGTTCATATGCTGCCATGGGAAATTCATTTCCTGATGAACCCATGGATACAAATGGCCATTTGTTTGCCTGTATATATTCTTGGTATG
>JBKJPO010000400.1:0-6453 GCA_046595095.1 Chitinophagaceae bacterium | reverse complement strand
TTTTCAGCGGATCTATTTATGACAATGTTACTTTGAGGAATGAGAAGATTAGTAAAGAGGAAGTAGTATCAGCCAGCAAGCTTATTGGTATCCATGATTTCATCATGCGTTTACCGGGGGGATATGATTATAATGTAATGGAACGCGGCGCAACATTATCTCTTGGACAGCGACAGTTGCTTTCCTTCCTTCGTGCTTTATTGTACAATCCATCCATATTAATTCTTGACGAGGCTACTTCTTCTGTTGATACAGGTAGCGAAATGTTGATTCAAAAAGCGATTGATAAACTTATTGCTGGTCGAACATCGATTGTGATCGCTCACCGGCTTTCAACAATAAGGAAGGCAGATAAAATTATTGTACTGGATAAAGGTGAGATCAGGGAAATGGGTTCACATGATGAATTACTGAGGAAGGAGGGATATTACTGGCAATTGCATGCGATGCAGTTTGAAAAACAGGCTGTAGTGAAGAGCTAATCAAAGGTAGATGTAAACCTTGTTGTTTCCTTTTATCGGTTTTAGTTCTATCCACTTTCGTAAATGGAGTAACATTATAAATTTGATTGATAATAAAACATCCAGCATTCAGTCGTTCATCAGGAGTTCTATTTTTCTAATAGGATACGTGGTCTTCTGCTTCGTCAAAAGTCATAGCCCTTACTTTTGAACGATCCAATGGATAGAGCTTTTTATTCACGATGCTTTCTAAAATTTACCAGTCAGATTATCAATGAGCTTTGAAAAATATGGAAAGTAGATTCTACCCCATAGTGGATTGGATTTATAGCGGATGACCTTTTTATGCGCTGTGTTGTAAAGTATTGGAATTTCAAATGCGGACCAGTGTTTTTTTGATAATGATTCACAAAATTGTATTGCGGAGCTTTCAATATTATCGCCTTTAAGAATAGCTACTGAACTAACAGCTGCCTGTAAACCGCGTGGCCAACCTTTATTGTTTTTTAAGGCATATTTATAACAAGCAGTGGAAAAGGATTCGATTACTGATTTATCAATTTTATTGTTTGTTTCTCCAATAAAAATAAAGGTATTTAATTGAGTGGCAATCCAGCTCCACCTGAACTGTTTGGTGTAACCTATTGTGCAAGGAATCCCACCTACAACTTCATTTCTAAAATATATTTTTTCACTTTTTAAAATTTCTTCTGGTGTCATGATTTACATTTTATATGTCGCGGATGAAAACAAAGGAGTGTTAATTTACTAAAATCATTTCCTAACAACCCAATACTTTCCCATTTCCTGGAAAAATAATAAAACTGAACAAAATGATATTGCAAGCGCCGGAGTCATCTCTTCAATGGTTTCATGCATGTCTACCATACCCACGCGACTAAAAAATTTATGAAGAGTTGTAGTAATAAAACAGCTACATCTCCTGTGAACTAAGCTTGAGATTTTTAGAAAATACCAGGGTTATTCATCATGCCGGATCAACTTCTATCCACAAATACAGGAACCTCAGTTTTGAAGCCTGGTTATGGCCGGAACAACAACTTTATCATTCAACATAAACCCTGGTTTGCCTTGTTTTTTCGGCTTCAGCCTGTATCTTTGCGCCAAATTGGGAGAAATTATGGTATTAAGGAGAACGAAATCTATATTGGCATTGGTTTTCAGCATGTTTTTACTTGCATTACCTTTAATTGGCTTTTCCCAGGAAACCGGAACTGAAGACCATGGACCTGCCATTAAAAAGCTGGACCCGGCAAAAGTGATCATGGAGCATATCCAGGATGATCACGAGTGGCATTTCTTCACTTTAGGACATTTTCATGCTACGATTCCGTTACCCGTAATTCTTTATTCCCAGGAAAAGGGGTTATCGGTTTTCTCTTCCTCGAGATTTGGACATGAGCGCGAAAAGGAATACAATGGCTACAAAATGGAACACGGTAGCATTGTTTCCACAAATTCATCTGAAAAAGTTTACGATTTTTCCCTTACAAAGAATGTAGTACAGATGTTTCTTGCATTACTGATTCTCGTGCTTATTATGACGGGTGTTGCCCGAAAGTATAAAAAGGGTATTGGGGTAGAAACTGCGCCAAAGGGATGGCAAAATCTGGTGGAAACTATGGTAATTTTTGTAAAAGACGAAGTGGCAAAACCAAACCTGGGTAATAGATGGCAGAAATACCTTCCCTACCTGCTAACCATTTTCTTTTTTATACTCATCAATAATATTTTCGGGCTACTTCCGGGAGCAGCAAATGTAACAGGCAATATAGCCTTTACTGTGGTATTGGGTATTATCTCGTTCATAGTAATTATGTTCAGTACGACTAAACATTTCTGGAATCATATTTTCTGGCCCAAAGTTCCACATTTCGTAAAGGTGATCCTTATTCCTGTGGAGATAATCGGAATATTTACAAAGCCTTTCGCTTTGATCATTCGTCTGTTTGCAAATATGGTGGCAGGGCATATCATCATCCTGAGCTTCATCAGTCTCATTTTTATCTTTGCTGAAATGAGCACAGGTGTGGGTTGGGCAGTAACACCTGTGTCGATTCTTTTTTCGGTGTTCATTTACCTGATCGAGATATTGGTGGCATTCATCCAGGCATTTATATTTACAACACTTACAGCAGTATTTATAGGCCAGGCATTTGAAGGAAGTCACGATGATGTGGATGGACATCGCGATCCTGTAATTATTTAGATCTATATTTTTTATTCATAAACAAAAACCACGTAACATGTCATTAATGACGATTTTAGTAGAGTTTGGTTTCTCCCACATGGGTGGTGCAATTGGTGCTGGTCTTGCTGCAATTGGAGCAGGTATCGGTATTGGGCAGATCGGTAAAGGTGCCGTTGAAGCTATTGCGCGTCAACCGGAGGCATCAAACGACATTCGTGCAAACATGATCCTAACTGCTGCTTTCGTAGAGGGTGCTGCCCTTTTCGCAATCATCGTAGGATTATTGGCAGTGTTGAAAACAGCCTAAGCACAAACGTTTTACTGCATCCAAAGTACAGGACGGAGGGTGCAGTATTTTTTGAATTTTTACAGGCAGACCATTTGCCTTATCGAATAATTTTAGCGGGCGCAGCCCCATAGAATCAAATTAAAAATTATGGAACTCTTACTACCGAAGCTTGGTCTTATTTTTTGGACCCTGATTGCTTTTCTGATCGTTTTCCTTATCCTGAAAAAATTTGCCTGGAAACCGATCCTGAAATCTCTAAACGACAGGGAGAAAAATATCTCTGAAGCAATTCTCACTGCAGAAAAGATCAGGATTGAAATGGCATCTATGAAATCGGAGAACGAGGCGTTGTTGATGAGTGCAAGGGAAGAAAGAGCAATGATGCTTAAAGAAGCAAAAGAAACAAAAGACCGAATCATCAATGAGGCGAAGGAACAGGCAAAGCTTGAGACAAATAAGATTATTGCGGATGCACAAACTGCCATTAACCAACAAAAAATGGCTGCAATAACAGACCTTAAAAACCAGGTTGGAAATCTAGTCGTTGAAGTGAGTGAAAAAGTGCTGCGCCGCGAATTGAACGAAAAATCGGAGCAGGAGAATTACATCAGGCAACTTGCTGCTGAAGTGGAACTTAATTAATTTTAGTACAGAAGTTTAACAACAAGTAATGAATAATCCAAGGCTTGCCATACGATATGCAAAAAGTCTCATAGACCTTGCAACAGAACACGACCAATTGGAGGAAGTAAATAATGACGTCAGGTATTTACAAAAAATCTGTGCTTCTAATCCGGATTTCGTTGTAGTACTTAAAAGCCCGATTATTAAGCCGGATAAAAAAGAGAAAATACTTCATGCGATAATCGAGGGCAGGGTGGGAAAACTTACTTCTACCTTTATTAAATTATTGGTGCAGAAAGGCAGAGAATTAAACCTCGTTGAAATCATCGCCTCATTTATCGAACAATATAACCAGGTAAGAGGAATCAGGAGAGTCAAAATCACTACAGCTGTACCAATGAGCAAAGAGCTGGAAACGGCACTCATAAAACAGGTCGCCGGTTCAGCAGATATCAACAGGATTGAAGTTGAAGCAATAGTAGATGAAAGTATTATTGGTGGATTTTTGATGGAAACCGGTGGCAGATTAATTGACGCTAGTATCAGCAGAGACCTCAAAGATGTGAAGAAGCAGTTCATGGATAATGAATACATTCATAAACTGAGATAATCATAAAAGATTGTACCTCTTCATTATATTACTCTAATCAAACCATTTAGATTGATGCGTTAGCGTCATTACCCGGGCTTTGGAATTCAGGTGTAATTTTTCATACACACTTGCGATATGCTTTCTACCGGTCAGGGTGCTGATATTGAGTGTCTCTGCGATTCTTTTGAATCAGGTCCATGGATCTTGGGTTCAAAGGATTTCTTTTTCTCTTTCAGAAAGGAGGGTTACGATCTGGTCAGGGCTTTCAAGTCGGGTGAGTCTGGCATTATTGATTTCCCAAACTCAAGAAGTTTGTGCATCATAATTGCTTCTCGAAAAGATATTGATCTATTAAAAAAGTACAAACAAATTTCTTGTGTTAGGAACTGTATTAGCCCAATTATTTTTGGACTTATGCTGTTTCTCTATTTTTGGATAGAGGATTGAGTTTTTAAATTACGATAGTAAAAAAGCGAATTTTATTGAAATCAGGATAGTGAATTTTGCAGCAGTTGAAAGCCAAATTGCTGGTAAAATACATGCTTGAGTTAATTGCTTACTATATAAAATATTGACATCCAAAACTAGCCTCTCTGAAAAAGGGTTATAGATTTCGTAGAACATACCTCAATCTGTCGGTAAGAATTTTTCTAATATTACTTAGTTTATTATTGAATTTTGGGAGATTTTTCAATATTTGGACAGTTTATTGCTTGAATTCTAAAGTTGTTAAAGAAATGCCAAGACGAATATTTTAGCTATCCCGGACCTTTGCACACTTTTCTATTTAAAAATTATACCGATGTTAACAAATTCTACTTTCAAAGCTTTGGCTTTAATTTTTATTCTATTATCAACCCGGGCGATCAGCCCTCATTTACAAGCACAGGATAAAAAGATTTCTCAGTTTGAAGCTGAGATTCTCAGGGATTCAAGAGTTGAAAAAGTGATAATAGATCAGGACCGACTGACGCCATCACTAATTAAAGTCAATAATATCAATCCCCTGGCTGTGCCGCCACAAACTTTATTGAAATCTTACCTGGGTCTAAGAGATAATATTGATGAGCTCAGGCCTTTAAGGACTATTGCTAATCCTGGTAATATTGATGTTGAAAAAATTCAGCAATTTTTCAAAGGAATAAAGGTGGAACATGGAAAGTATGCCATAATAAAAAGCAATGGCGCAATCACAGCCTTTAGCGGCGAGTACTATAATTTAAGTCCAACACTCAATCTAAAATCTTCAATTACAGAAGGTCAGGCATTACAGGCAGCCAAAAATTATATTGGTGCCCGGGAATATGCCTGGGAGCAGTTAGATAATATGAGAAAAAAGGAAACCGATCCCAATAAGCTGCTGATTTTAAATAAATATTACAGCGAATTTTTTCCCAAAGGAGAGTTGGTTATCGTTCAGGACTTTTTTGCACCTTCAACTAAAATTCCTGGTCTTGCATATAAATTCAATATTTATGCAGCAGATCCTTTATCAAGGGGATACGTTTTTGTGAATGCCCAAACTGGGAAGATCATGTATTACGATAGGATCATAAAACACCTCAGTCCTGATTTTAAGAAAGTTGTTGATGCACCTAAAGTAATACCTGAAGCAGCTTTTGTGCTGGGAATGGATAAAAACATGGCTGAAAAATTTGCAGGCGAAATACCGCTAGGTAGCGTATCGAGTGTGCTAACGCCATTGATTACACGCTATGCTGATACCCGAATTGCCGGTACTAAGCTAATTTCTGGTGATGATCCAAATAGTGGTTTACCACTTGTATCAAGCCATCCTGCCACTGAGCCGGGTTATATTACAGGTTCACCTACTTATGTGCTTATAGATGATACCAGAGGTGGAGGTTTTGAAACTTATGACCTCAATGGAATTGGTGGACTTCCAATTTCAACACCTTCATATGGCCAGGCAAAATCCTTTACTGATGTAGACAACAACTGGACGCTCGCAGAACATAACCGTGGAAATAAGAATGAAGCTGAAAACGACGATGCGGCATTTGATGCGCATTGGGGTGCAGGGGTTGTATATGATTATTGGAATAAAAAACAAGGTAGAAAAAGTTATGATGATGGCAACGCAACCATAAAAAGTTATATTCATTCAGGTTTAGCATTTGATAATGCATTTTGGAATGGTAGTGTAATGACATATGGAGACGGAAGCTTCCAGGGCGGTCGCCAAAGAATGGGAGTAACACCCGGCTTTATGCCGCTAACTTCATTAGACGTATGTGCTCACGAAATTGGCCAT
>JBKJPO010000380.1:0-10004 GCA_046595095.1 Chitinophagaceae bacterium | reverse complement strand
GCTAAAGCTGGTGCTGAAATTGTGATTCACTCTTCTGCGAGAAAAGAATCTACTGTAGCATTGATAGCTTACCAGAAAAATACAAATACAGTTGCCTCAGTTATTTCGGCTGAAGCGATTCGCAGATCTCCTGATAAGAATACCGGTGAAGTTTTGAAGCGGGTTCCCGGAGCTTCAGTACAAGAAGGAAAATACCTGGTTGTGCGTGGCCTTGCAGACCGATACAATCAATCTATGCTAAATGGAATTTTACTTGGAAGCACTGAACCAGACAGGAAAACATTTTCTTTCGATATTTTTCCAGCGGCAATTGTTGAGAATATTATCATGAATAAAGCATTTGTTCCTGAGTTACCGGGAGAGTGGGCAGGTGGGTTGGTGCAAGTAACTACAAAGGATATCCCCGCTGCCAATTTTTTAAATATTCAGCTTGGAACCGGTTTTAATAGTGAGACAATTGGAAAGGATTTTCTGCAATATAAAGGTGGAAGCCTCGATTGGCTGGGGATTGAAAATGGCGAAAGGGATCTCCCCGCAAATTTTCCAGGTAAGGCAAAATTTAACCAGGCAAATCAACAGGAACAAAATGAATTTGGAAAGCAATTCAGGAATGTGTGGCAGGCGACTCCGGGAACAGCTCCACTGAACGGTTCCTTTCAACTAAACGGGGGATTTACCGGCAAACTCTTTAAGAAAAAAGTGGGAGGTATTCTTGCTATCACTTATAATCAGAGTAATCGCCGCTTGGAATTTCAAAACCAGGTAATCGCAAACAATGACGGCGACCTGGATCTTTCGTATAAGAATAACCGTTATACGCGTGATATTCTGGCTGGTGTGCTGGGAAATTTTACTGTTCAGTTTAATGCAAATAATAAAATTTCTTTTAAGAATATCCTTAACGTAAATACCACCGATTTCGTAATAGACAGGTATGATGGTTTTGATAATACCGGAATCATTGCCCGGATTAAAGCACAGGAATTAGGTTTCCGTCAAAATACTTTTTTAAATACACAATTGGTAGGCGAACATAATATCAGTAAGTTAAATTCCAGGTTGAAATGGTATGGTGGGTTCAATATTCTCGACCAATATATTCCGGATCAAAAACGCCTCTTCTATACACAAGACCTTGCTACTCCAACAGGTCCTTATATAGCCCTCTTAGGTTTAGGGGCATCTCAGAAAAGCGGAAGCATTTTCTATAGTAACCTCAGCGATTATATTTATAATGCCGGTGTTGATGTAAGCAATAATTTCGAACTCTTTGGTCAAAAACAAACCCTCAAAGCCGGTTATCTCTTCCAGGTTAAAGACAGGCTATTCAACACAAGGCCATTTTTTGTGAATACCTCAAGCACTGCCCTGAAGCTTCTTCCTGCCGATAAGATATTTGCACCTGAAAATTTTGGTGAAGGCCCCGGTAAAGTGCAGTTCGCGGAATTTACCGGTGATGCATTCCGTTATATAGCAAACTCAATATTGAATGCTGGTTACCTGCAACTCGAAAATCAATTCGCTGAGAAATGGCGTTTGGTTTGGGGAGTGAGGGTAGAACATTTTGACCAGGTGATCGGGAGTCTCAAAACCAGTGATCGCCGCCACGTATATTCCAAGGTGAACGATTTTTTACCCGGGATCAATCTCACCTATAAAGCCAATGCTAAAACAAACATTCGCTTAAGTGCAAGTCAAACTATAGTGCGTCCTGAATTCCGTGAGTTAAGCACATTCGCTTTCTATGATTTTGAATTGAATGCACAGGTGTCAGGTAATAGCGGTTTAAAACGGACCAAAATAACCAATGCTGATATCCGTTACGAAATATATCCGGCCGCCGGTGAATTAATTACACTGGGTGCATTTTATAAACAGTTTAAAGATCCACTCGAATATTATTTCAACCAAACCAGCCCTGCTACCAATACATTCAATATCCAGAATTCAGAAAAAGCTACTGCATATGGTGTTGAATTTGAATTCAGGAAAAAACTAGATTTTATCTCTAACAGTGCAAAGAATTTTACGGTAACAGGAAACATAAGTTATATCCATAGCCGGGTTAATGATACTACAACACTTGACAGGGAATTACAGGGTCAAAGCCCTTACCTGTTTAATCTTGGGCTTCAGTATGATCTTGAGGAAAAAGGTTTCAATGGCACACTTTTATTCAACCAGATTGGCCGTCGTATCCTATACGTTGGTAATGAGGTAATTTCGAATATTTTCGAAAACCCAAGACCACTTCTTGACCTCCAGTTAGCAAAGAAAATTTTGAAGAAAAAAGGAGAAGTTAAACTTAACGTTAGTGATATTTTAAATCGCAGGGGTTATTTCTATCACGATCTCGATAGTGATAAAAGTTATAAAACTAATTCGAAGGATGTACTCTCAATTGATCGTAATTACGGAACAAACTACTCTCTAACATTCAGCTATACTATTAAATAAAAAAAGAAATATAAAATTATGAAACGTTTTTCATTTATTGTCCTCGCTGCCATTATCATGGCTTCCGGTTGTCGAAAGATCGAAGTCGATGACAATGGTACAAATACTAATCCTGGCGGTGGCACAGCAGCTCCAAACCTGATCCTTTCCGGAAAAATTAATACCGATAGAACCCTGGAAACAGGAAAAACCTACATACTGCGTGGTATCGTTTACGTTGTGGATGGAGCGAAATTAACCATTCAGCCTGGTACCATCATCCAGGGAGAGAAATCTTCACGCGGAAGTCTTGTAATAACAAGAGGATCCCAGATCATTGCAAACGGAACACAGGCTAGCCCGGTGGTGTTTACAAGCGACCAGGCAAATCCACAGCGTGGTGACTGGGGCGGGATTGCAATTCTCGGTCGTGCTAAAATAAATTCTTCCTTCAATGGTGTTTTAGGCGTTGGAGAAATTGAAGGTGGGGTTAATAATGCCGATGGTTTGGGATTATATGGAGGTGCCGATGATAACGATAATAGTGGCGTGCTTACGTATGTAAGAATTGAATATGCCGGGTATGCTTTTTTACCCGATAAAGAATTAAATGGGTTGACCATGGGCGGCGTAGGTAAAGGCACGCTTATCGATCACGTGCAGGTAAGTTTTGCGAATGATGATAGCTTCGAATGGTTCGGTGGCTCAGTAGATGCAAAATACCTCATCGCTTACAAAGGTCTTGATGATGATTTTGATATGGATAATGGCTACTCAGGACGCGTGCAATTCGGAATTGCATTACGGGATAGTACAATCGCAGATATCAGTGGCAGTAATGGCTTTGAAGTTGATAATGATGCCAGTGGAAGTAACGTTGCAGGGCAACCGCAAACAAGTGCGACATTTAGTAACATCACAATTATAGGTCCAAGGGCCACTCTTACGAATGTCGGTAATTCAAATTTCAGACGTGCCATGCATTTACGGCGCAATAGTGCAATCAGCATCTTCAATTCCGTGATTATGGGATATCCTACGGGATTGTTGCTTGATGCAAGTACAGGAACTCCTACAGACTTAAACTATGTGGGGGCAACCCCGCGCTCATTTATCGCGAATACTATTTTAGCCGGGAATAATAGCCAGTTTAGTTATACCCCCAGCACAAGTGCACCTACTGGTTGGACAACAACCGACCTGGCTTCCTATTTCAATAGAGCAGGAGGTGGAAATACTGTGTTAGCTACTTCGGCGGAAGTAGGCGTTACTGCTGCTTTCAAACATGATGGTTCAGTTGATTTTAGCCTGGTGGCTGGTTCGCCTGCGACAACTGGGGCTAGTTTTTCAAATGCAAGAGTTGCAAATCCATTTTTTACTACCACAACCTTCCGGGGTGCGGCGGGTACAGGCGATACCTGGTGGAAAACTTGGACTAGTTTCAAATAAATCTTGAATATTTTCTTTAAGCAATGAGCAATACAATCTCATGTATTTATCACCCTTAATTCCTGGAGGGTAGCTTATTTTGAAATTAGCCATGTAGAAGTTTGATGCAGTATCAAGTTTTCATTATTTCAGAAGATTAAGTTAACATCCCGGAAAAACGGCATGATTATTATTGCGTAATAATTGATGACACGTAACAAAATAGCCCTATTACTTGAACTAATCGCCGTACTTACGCTTATTGCCACGGCATGAACGCAATTTATGAAACCCGCTAACCTCTAATATTATCTTTCCACGATATTATTGATTTTATTAAGCTCCTGGCTTATTATAGATGGTAGTCCTCACAGTTTCTTCGCTAATGCTCTCCTGATAAATTTTACATTCATCGGGGATGGAATCTATAGCATTTTCTTTCCTTCGGAAAATCCTCGTTTTACTGCCGGGAAGTTCCAGGGAAAAGATCAACACCCGGTTAACGATTTTTTTCCAGGGTGAAACCAAATGTTGTTCCAACATCAATCTTGGAACGAACATGGATTGTTTGATCATGTGCTTCAACAATGTGTTTGCATATCGCAAGACCTAATCCACTGCCTCCAACCTTCCTGCTACGGGCATGGTCCGTCCGGTAAAATCTTTCGAAGATTCTCATCAGGTGTTCATCACTGATTCCCAAGCCATCGTCACTGATCTCCACCAAAATACGCTGCCCATCTATCCGGTATGCGCTTCCTTCTATGTTGCTACTTTGTTTGCTATATTTTATTGCATTATCAACAAGGTTTATCAACACACGGCTGATCTTTTCCTTATCTGCGAATACAGTTAATGGAACTTCACATCCTTTTTTTATAGAAAAACGGATATTTTTTTCTTCTGCTTTTAATGAAAGAATCTCAAAAATTTCCTTCATCAGATCCTGGATCACAAAGTTTTGCTTGATCAATAGTTGTTCACCACTTTCAAGTTTCGAAATTTCATCAAGATCATCTACAAGATTTACCAACCTTAAAATGTTGCGGGATGCATTGCTCAGAAATTTCCGGTTTACTTCAGGATTCTCAAGGGCCCCATTCAATAAAGTATCCACATATCCTTGTATTGCAAAGATCGGTGTCTTCAGTTCATGTGAAAGATTGAGTAAAAATTCTTTGCGAAAAGCTTCATTATGCTGCAACATCTCGATCTCTGCACCACGCTGCTCGGCCCATTTTTCGACGTCTTCACTTACTTCTTCGATACTTTTTTGTGGAAGGATATTCTTATAATAAAATTCTTCCCGTTTGCTCGCTTTAGTTTGATAGATAAGTTTATAAATGATCTTTAGTTTCCTGTAGATGAAGAGCCTCACCATGGAAAGCATAATTAAATAGACCATCAGGAAGAATATGGACAATACAACAAGGCTTAGGTAGAAGTTTGAACTAAATGCATATGCTGCAAGTGCTGCGACAATCGCAACAGGCATGGCGGTTATAGCAGAAACTCCCTGTGGCGAATAATTTTTGCCTGAAAACATAGGTGAAAATAATGTTTAATGATTAATTGGTTAATGAAATCAATACATCAATCTCCATTAAACATTAGCCATTTATATATCAAACTTATATCCCACGCCCTTAACCGTGGTAATACAATCTATGCCAAGTTTCTGGCGAATTTTCCTGATATGAACATCGATAGTGCGGTCGCCTACGATCACGTCGGTGCCCCAAACCTGGTGTAGGATCTCGTTTCGGAGAAATACTTTTCCCGGGCGGGATGTAAGTAATGCAAGAAGTTCGAATTCTTTTCTTGCAAGAAAAATTTCTTCTTCCTTATACTTTATGTTATATTTTTCTCTGTCGATAGTCAGGTCACCTAATTGAAGCGATCTGTCTACATCCCGATCGATCCGACGGAAAAGTGCATTCACTTTACTGACAAGTACCTTGGGACGAATTGGTTTTGTGAGGTAATCATCTGCACCCGACTCTAGTCCCTTGATTTCGGTAAATTCATCATTGAGAGCGGTAAGAAAAATTATTAGGGTATCTTTGAAATTAGCTTGAAGCCTCAATATATTACAAACTTCGAAGCCGTTTTTACCAGGCATCATGATATCCAGGATAATGAGGTCAGGCGTATGCTTTTTTGCAAGATCGATTGCTTCATCTCCGTTTTTAGCAGTGAATACTTCATATCCCTCCGTCACCAGGTTGAAGCTGATTATTTCAAGAATATCGGGCTCGTCATCGGCAATTAAAATCTTACCCGTCTTACTTTCCATCGGTAATTATTTGCGCAAACCTATGGCAATTAATGAATAAGCCGGAATGTTAAAAGATGACTTTACAATTTTTTAATATTGGCTTCGTTATTGCAAAACTTTCTATTAGGCATAAATTTGTGTTTTGCCGGAAAATTAAATGCAGCCTTTTAAAGTAATAAGCTATCTAAACAAAGGATTGAATACTTGTCCGGATCTGCATTGGAAGCCTAAATCAGGAAGTAGCAGTAAGGAACCAGGCATATTGGCTTCACAATTGATCAATTATGAGAATACTTTATCTACTATCAATAATTTTTACTTCTCAAATCTCCTTCGCCTTTGGTGATACCACAAATATTCCTATTAACAGGAGCGTATTCCATGATAATATTAAGAAGGAACAACGCCGGGCAGATATATCCGATGGCAAACTTGACGGATTTGTTAAGGTTTCCACCATAGATGAAGTGAACTTCCAGGTTACTGATGCATTGATCAGGCGGGTAAATATTATGCGAAATGAAGTTGAACGCAGTAAAGTACTCAACAGCAATAATGACAAGATCCGATACCTGAGGTATATCGAAAATGTTGTGAGGAAATTTACTTCCGGGTGGAAAGGTCGTAAGATCCCACCTGCAATGGCTCCCGTGCTTATCGATAATTTTGAACAAATTATGAAAGCTCACCTAAATGGTGAAAGCATGGCAGATTTAATTGGCCAGGTTCCTTATGAAGTGGGAGCAATCAATGCCGAAATATTTAAAGAAAACATAGGTTATAAAGAAAGTCGTAAACACCTTTTTTTTAAGAATGCATTGCTGCATCCCGACAAAATTCTTTCAACAATAAAACCTTATGTTGATGAACCATTTGCAGATAGCCTCGTGATCGCGGCTTTTGAATACAGCGCTACCCAGCTCTATTCTTATGCCCAGGCAAAAAACAGTGTTGAAGGCAAACTGATACTACGCAACCCGGATATCAGGATCAAAACAGTAGTGCAGCTTAGCCAACTTAACCAGGGCCTTTTTTATTTCCCCTTCCTTGATGACCTGATTTCAGGCAAACAAAAATTTGAAGACATTGAGAAACTAGTAGGCATCGGTGAAAAGAAATATGACAGTGTGGGTTACTTTAAACTCCTGGTAAAAACCCAAATAGATTATTACACCCGCATGACGAACCCCCAGCATCGTGATACCCCGGTTGCTATGTTAGGTCCCGATGGGCTCACCGAAATGCTGGGCCGTAAAGCAATCCAGCATTTCATTTCCCCTATCAATGAACTTCATGATGTAAGCAATCCAGCAGTACGTTTTAGGGCAATTGACCAACTAAATCCCCAGGAACTTTATTACATGATGGTTATGGGAGAAGATGAAATCTTTACCTCCAGTTATAAAGCCAGTTTTGATAAGATGTTGCAGCGGATGGGTAAAGTGCCAAAAGGAGACTCATTATTATTGTCGGTGCATTTTGATCATTTTAAGAAATTCATTAAAATGGCTGCCGGTTACAACAGGCTTGATACTTTCCTGAAAACAATGAACTCAAGCACTTCGGAAACATTAATGAAAGCCTTTGTAGCAAATCTTGAAAGCCAGCCATCATTGGAAGATGCAACTGATGTAGCTGATTCTTATGGCAGCATTCGTAATCCCCAATTACTCTCATCAATTCTTAACTACGTAGTAGAGAATGAACGCCGCACCAGATCGAAAGGTAATTCAAGAGGGCAAAAAATTTACAGTCTTTTAAAGATGATCTTCCTATCAGCTGATAGTACAAACCATATCGATCTTTCTAAGGAAATTGGTATTCCACCAGTATATACCGTAGATTATACTTACCTGGTAAACGATAGTGGCAGACTTATACAGCAAGTATTTTTCTATGGAGATAAAGATGGCAAAGAATCCTTTAGCAGTTACCTTACTTCTTTCACGGCCCCGGATTGGAAACAGACCCGTAAAAAAGAATGGATTGAAATAAATTCAGTTAAGGGAAAACCGATAACCATTTTCGCAAACCTTCCCCTGGATAATGAAACAGATAAAGATGCAGATGCCCAACAACACCTTATCGAATACATGGATGAGAAAAACCTGCGGCCTTCAGTAGTAATTCATCGTGGCCATAGTTATCATTTAAGATACACTATTGAGCAGTTGCCGGAATCTGCAAAGATCATCATGCTTGGATCATGTGGCGGTTATAAAAACCTAAGTCAGATTCTCGAGTATTGCCCCGAGGCACATATAATTTCTACAAAACAAATTGGCGCAAGAGATGTAAACAAGCCAATAATTGATGCCATCAATAATACTCTTCGTGGTGGTAAAAATATTGACTGGCGTCAGATGTGGAGCGGCCTTGAAAAATCATTTGCCAAAGGACCAAGAGATAAACGGGATCTCTTCGATGATTATATTCCACCACATAAGAATCTTGGAGCAATATTTATTAAAGCGTACCTCCGTTCAGACCACTAACATCATTAATGTTTGATGTTTAATATTTGATGAGTTGTGCAGCAGTATTGATTCCACTTATATTTGCGCAGTAATTTTCATCTATGTCTGCAAAAAAAATTTTTGATTTCACCTTGTTGCGCAAGGTGTTTCGTTTTGCGGCACCGTACAAAAATAAATTTTACATCTCTGTATTCCTGGCCGTTTTACTTGCAATCTTAACTCCATTAAGGCCCTATCTTATTCAACTCACGGTAAATGACTACATCAAACGCGGAGATGCAGATTGGGTGATTATTATTACTTTGATCCAGGTTGGAATGTTGCTCGTGGAGACAGGGCTTCGATTCTATTTCACCTTTGTAACGGCATGGCTTGGGCAGACTGTGGTAAAAGATCTCCGGGTTACTGTTTATAAAAAAGTATTGGGATTAAATCTCAGCGTTTTCGACCGAACACCCATTGGTACACTAACCACCCGCACCATCAATGACGTAGAATCGATCAATGATATTTTTTCTGACGGATTGATCCCAATTATTGCTGATCTCCTTTCCATTGTTGCAATTCTGCTATTCATGTTTGGAGTAGATTGGCGTTTATCGTTAATAAGTCTCGCACCATTTCCGCTCCTGATCATTGCGACTTATTTTTTTAAAGAGAGCGTGAACAAATCGTTTATTCGTGTACGTAATGCCGTAGCGCAACTCAATGCTTTCGTGCAGGAGCATATAACAGGAATGAGCGTAGTGCAGGCATTTGCAGCAGAGGAGAAGGAACTTTCAAAATTTAAAAAAATAAATAGTGAACATCGCGATGCAAATATCAAGGCCATTTTTGCTTACTCGGTATTTTTTCCATTGGTCGAGATAGTGCTTGCGGTATCTATCGGTCTCCTGATCTGGTGGGGTGCAGATAAGGCATTTGATGCCGGGGTGCTTATTTCATTTATCATGTACCTCAATCTTCTGTTCAGGCCGCTGAGGATGCTCGCAGATAAATTTAATGTTTTGCAAATGGGCATGGTAGCAGGGGACAGGGTTTTTAAAGTTTTGGAATCTGGTGAAGAATTAAAAGTTGATGTTGCAAGGGTATTTCCAAATATCGCAGGCCGAATAAATTTTGATCATGTATGGTTTGCGTACAATGAGGAACAGTATGTTTTAAAAGACATTAATTTTAATATCCATCCGGGAGAAACTGCAGCCATCGTTGGTCATACAGGAAGTGGTAAAACTTCAATAATTAATCTTATTAACCGTCAATACGAAGTGACTAAGGGTTGTATAAAAATTGATGGCATTGATATCCGTGAGTATCATCCTGCCGATTTGCGAAGCAAAATCGCAGTGGTGTTGCAAGATGTTTTCCTTTTCAGCGGATCTATT
>JBKJPO010000222.1:0-8048 GCA_046595095.1 Chitinophagaceae bacterium | reverse complement strand
CTATTATGGTTATGATCAGATCAATGTCAACGTAGACGATAACCTGGTAGATCTATATGGTTGTCGCTATCATGTACTTCAGTTTGTAGTATTTGATCCTCTTACTATGCAGCCCTGGGTAAATACCAATACAGCCGGCAGCGGCAGGTTTGGTAGCTGGCCACCATGCAATGGTACGCGGAAATTTTTTGAATTTCCTTATGACGTTCAAAGTTACCGGAAGAAAGCTATGGACTTCATTGACAGTATTCCAACCGGGTATTATTTCTCGATGACCAATATCAGCAACATCGACAATACTTCTTTCGTAGATCAATGGAAGGCAGATACCGCAACTTATGGAAGTGGGCAATCGATATACCATAAACTTAAAGCACAGGGTTTCAACCAGATTGATAGCTTCTACCATAATATCCCTTTTATATTTGTTGGGAAAAAAAGTGAGCAGGCTTCATTCCCTGCTTTCAATGCAGTTACTCTTTATGATAATGAGCCTCTTGTAAAAACCATTCTCTGTCCGGGAAAAGTGATCGAAGGAACAGTAACAACACCACTGCTTGGACCGGCAAAGGCCTGGAAGAAATTCAAATGGCTTGACAGGCCGATTGACAATATTTATACAGATAACCAGAGTTTTAAGTTGTACGGGGTTTCCACTACAGGCCAGGATGTTTTGCTGGCCAGTATTGACAGTTCAAGGGAAAAAGATATCTCATTTATTAATGCAAAAACATATCCGTACCTGAAGATCATGAGCAAAACGATCGATAATGTTTTAGCAACACCTGCACAGTTAAAGCATTTAATGCTCACTGCAGATATGATCCCTGAGGGTGGGCTCTCGTCCAATGTGCTTTTCCAGGCGAATAGTAATCCTGTACAGGATTCTCTCATCTTTAAGATCGCATTCAGAAACGTAAGCAACATTGCATTTGACAGCCTCCTGATAAAACTGAATATTACCGATGATCATGGTAATTCAAGAGACTATGCTCCTGAAAATTCTATCAACTCCCGCATGGGTCCGTTGGCTGCAGATCAGAGCGTCAATCTTTCTTTTAGAATTCCCGTTTTTGGTGGAACCAATACGCTTTCACTCGATGTGAATCCTGATAATGACCAGCCTGAAGCATTTCATTTCAACAATGTCTATTATCGATCTGTGATTGGCTCAGGAACAGTTTATACATTCATAGGCACTGGCAACTGGAGCGAATCCAACAACTGGCTCGGCAATAGCATACCACCAGCAATACTGCCAAAAGGAAGTGAGATTATCATTGATCCTTCAAGCGGAGCATGTTTGCTAAATGTACCCCAGGTAGTAGAAGCTGGCGGAAGAATAACATTGAGAGAAGGAAAGAAATTTACTATCCAGGGTAATTTGACGGTTCAATAACCTTTAAAACGTTCGAGAGGTTCAAGAGGTTCAAGGAGTTCAAGAGGTTCAAGAGGTTCAAGAGGTTCAAGGAGTTGAATAACCTGGTTGTAAAGATAGAGTGAATAATAAATCAAGAAAACCTTTTACACTCCAGGAACCTCTTGAACCCCTTGAACTCCTTGAACCTCTTGAACTCCTTAATCGTTTAAACGTTTTTTATGCATAAATTTGTGAGCAGGCTTTAGCAATATTTACAGCTCTGGCAGCGTTTTTATTAATTACCTTACTCTATTCCAATAATCAATAGAAAACAAGTATGCGACTTTTTCACATGGTCCGTTTGATAATTCTGCTTCTTATCCCCTCAGCAGTTTTTTCACAGTTCCGCAAATATTCAAATGAATTTCTGAATATTGGTGCGGGGGCAAGAGGACTTTCGATGGGAGGTGCGCAGGTTGCATCGGTAAAAGATGGAACTGCCGGGTACTGGAATCCTGCCGGTTTAGCTCATGTAGAAGATCATCCTTCTCTCAATTTTATGCATGCCGATTACTTTGGCGGAATCGCAAAGTACGACTATGGTAGCCTGGCATTGCCGATACACGACAACAAAAGAACAATCGGTTTTTCCGTCCTTCGCTTCGCTGTTGATGATATCCCAAATACATTATACCTCATAGAATCAGATGGATCTATAAATTATGCCAACGTCACTAGTTTTTCTGCCGCCGATTATGCATTCATTTTTTCATTCGCACAAAAATTGAAAAGCACTGAAGATAAAAAGCTTTCTTTCGGAGCAAACGCCAAAATCATTCATCGTAAAGTTGGAACTTTTGGAACATCGTGGGGATTTGGATTGGATGCAGGATTGCAGTTGCGTGGAAAAAAATATTCGCTTGGGATCATGGCCCGCGATGTAACCACCACTTTTAATGCATGGGCATTTAATTTCAGCGATAGGGAAAAAGAAGTATTGTTTCTTACTAATAATGAAATACCTGACAAGTCTTATGAGATTACTGCACCACAGCTGGTATTAGCAGGTGCTTATAATTTTACATTTTCTGAAAAGTTTCATTTACTCGCGGAAGCGAATCTCAATTTTTCTTTTGATGGAAAACGAAATACGATCGTGAGTTCAAGCCCGGTTAGCATTGATCCAAAATTGGGTATAGAAGCCAATATCAGTGATTTGTTTTTTGTTCGTGCAGGAGTGAGCAATCTCCAGAAAGTTTATGAGGACAGTGATACTACGAACACAAAAAAAAGATGGATCTACCAGCCTAGCCTGGGAGCAGGGTTCAAGTTAAAAACTGTGAGTATTGATTATGCTTTTTCAAATCTCGCCAACCAATCCAATCCACTTTATTCCCATATTTTTTCGCTCAAGTTTGATCTTTTGAAGAAGAAGTAGAGATTATCGTACTCAATATCCTGAAATGAAAAAACTTTTACTGCTGTTCTTCATCAGTATTTCCATTGTTGGCGCGGCCCAGCCATACAACAACAGTTGGATTGATTACAATAAAACTTATTATAAATTTTCTGTTGGTTCTACCGGCATGTATCGCGTTCCTTTACCCGTTCTCAGCTCCACAGGAATGGGTAATACGCCGGCGCAGCATTTTCAATTATGGCGAAATGGCGAGGAAGTTAGAATTTTCACATCTACGGGTACGGGGCCGTTAGGTACAGGCGGATTCCTGGAATTTTGGGGCCTTGCAAATGATGGTAAAAAAGATCTTCGGCTTTACCGCGACCCATCATTTCAATTATCTGATGAATACAGTCTGCAAACGGATACAGCAGCATACTTCTTAACTATAAATTCCACTTCATCAAATCTCCGGTTCACAAATTCGATAAATGATGTTGCTGGAACAACTCTATCGCCTGAACCATATTTTATGAACAGGTTGAAGATGACTTATCGCAGCCAGATTAATCCGGGTTATGCCGCTGTGGTTGGATTTTATGTTTATTCTTCCTCTTATGATATCGGAGAGGGTTGGTCAAGCTATGATGTTGCTCCTAATTTTCATTTGTTCTACAATTTTACAAATCTTAACTTATATTCTGCTGGTCCACCCGCTTCATTTAAGATTGCGGCATCAGGGAATGCATTGAATACAAGAAATATTAAAGTAAAGCTTTTCAATACCGAAGTTTTAGATGCCCCATTGCCGTATTTTCAACAAGTAAAACTCGAAGCAAATAATATCCCGCTTTCTGTTTTTCAGAGCCCGAATTTTTTGATAGTGCAGGTAGAGAATGCATCTCCAATTCCTACAGACAGGCTTGTAGTTTCGAATATGGAACTTCGTTATCCCAGTTCCTGGAATTTTAATAACGATAATAAATTTGCTTTCGAACTTCCGGCAACTGCTTCCGGCAATTTACTTGTAATTCAGAATTTCAACTTTGGTGCTCAACAACCTGTACTACTTGATCTAAATACCGGTGCCCGTTACCTTGGTGATATCACATCTGCACCCGGCCAGGTAAAATTTGTTCTTCCACCTTCGGGAGATCCACTTAGAAAATTTGTTCTGTCAAGCCAGGATGGACTGGCAGTTAAGCAGGTAAATAGCTTAGTGCAACGAAATTTTAAAAACTTTTCATTAGCCGGAAACCAGGCAGATTACATTATAATTTCTCATAACAGTCTTTTTAATGATGGCAACGGGGTAAACCATGTAGATCAATACCGGGCATACCGCGTTTCGGCTACGGGTGGCAGTTATAATGCAAAGGTTTACGAAATTGATGAATTGGTAGACCAGTTTGCTTATGGAATAAAAAAACACCCACTAGCTGTTAAGGACTTTGTGCAGTTTGCGAAAAACAATTTTGCGCAGCGCCCTAAGTTTCTTTTTATTATAGGAAAAGGCCTCGTTTATACTGATTACCGCAAAACGGAAAACCGTCCACTTGCAGAACGACTCAACCTGGTGCCTACTTATGGATCCCCGGCTTCTGATAACCTGCTGGCCTCCCCGTATGGCGCATACGTGCCCGATGTACCAGTCGGTCGTTTGTCGGCAGTGTCGGGTACAGAAGTGGGTAACTATCTCGATAAAATGAAACAATTTGAATCCGCACAATCTGCAACATCTCAAACGGTAACGGATAAAGCCTGGATGAAAAATGCCATTCATGTTATAGGCGGCAAGGATAGTGCTGAGAGTGGATTATTCCATAATTACATGAGTGTGTATGAACGCATTATCGAGGATACTTTGTATGGCGGCCATGTGGAGACATTTGCTAAATCATCTACAGCTGCTATCCAGGTTGCTGCCAATGAAAGAATTGAAGATTTATTCCAGGAAGGTCTTAGTATCGTTAGTTACTTCGGGCATTCATCTGCTAATAGTCTTGAATTTAATCTTAGTAGCCCGGAGAATTACGACAACCTGGGTAAATATCCTTTCTTCAACGTGAGTGGATGCACGGCTGGAAATCTGTTTATTTACGATTCGCTTAGACTCTCAGGAAATATGTCGCTTTCTGAAAAATATGTACTTGCACCTCTGCGCGGAAGTATTGGTTTTTTAGCGAGCACACATCTTGGTATCCCGCCATTCCTGCATAATTACAACATACAATTCTACAAAGCGATTGGGAAAAATCTGTATGGACGTTCGGTTGGAGAGCAGGTTAAACAGGTAATCCAGGATCTTGCTTCCAATTCAGTTACTCTTGATTATTACACCAGGATGCATGTTGAGGAAATCACCTTGCATGGCGATCCCGCATTGAAATTAAACCCTCATTCTGCCCCGGATTATATCATTGAAGAACCGATGGTTAAGATCAGTCCTTCAATAATTTCCGTAGCCGATAATTCTTTTAATATCGGGGTTAATATGTTGAATATTGGCAAAGCGATCAATGATTCAATGCGGGTTATTATTAAACGAATACTTCCCAATGACTCGATAATCATTCTCTATAACCAGTTGATCCCGGCAATACGCTACAGCGATTCAATTAACCTTGTAGCACTTATCAACCCCATCACCGACAAAGGAAGAAACAGGATCGTTGTAACGCTTGACGTTAATAATCGTGTTCCTGAAATTTCAGAGATGAATAATACAGTTACTAAGGAATTCTTCATTTTCGAAGATGAGATACGTCCTGTGTATCCATATAATTATTCGATAATGAATCAGCAGGTCATTAATTATTTTGGCTCAACTGCAAATCCACTCACAAGCATTAAGACAATTGCTCTTGAGATCGATACCACAGAATTTTTCAATTCGCCATTTAAAAAGGTCTTTAGCAGTTCAAGCATTGGCGGGTTAATTCAATTTACTCCTGCAATCGCCTATGCCGACAATACGGTTTACTATTGGAGAATGGCGATAGTGCCACAATCAGGAAATTATATATGGAATAATTCTTCATTTGTTTATCTCGCCAATAGTACAAAAGGTTTTAATCAATCGCATTATTTCCAGCATTTGAAAAGCAGTTATACAAATATGAATCTTCAGACTGATAGGAAATTTTCTTTCAACGCCGTGCCAAGAAGCTTAACAATCCGAACAGGCTTATATCCTTTCTATGATTACGATGTTATTAATGTAAACATAGATTTCCAACAGATCGATTTGTACGGTTGCAGGTATCATTGTTTGCAATTTTATGTCTTCGATAGTACAACTTTGGATGCATGGGATAATTATAATGTTACACCTTCATCCGGACGTTTTGGTAGCTGGCCCGTTTGCCAGGAGGCTACTAGAAAATTCTTCGAATTCCCATATGATCTGCCGGCCTACCGAAAGAAAGCCATGGATTTTCTCGATAGCATTCCTGTTGGAAAGTATGTGTCAATTTCAAATATTGGATGGATGACCAATACATCATTCATCAACCAATGGAAGAATGATACACTCACATTAGGCCCTGGCAATTCAATCTACCATCGGCTGCGAGCGCTTGGGTTTACTCAAATTGACAGCTTCGTCACAAATAAACCGTTCCTTTTCTTTTATAAAAAAGGAGTACCCGCTTATACGCCATTCCAGAAGATGGGCGCCACTGCGGATGAATACATTAATGAAACATTTACCCTTTCTACAAAGTATAAAGAGGGAAAGATTTTATCGCCTGCATTTGGTCCGGCAAAAAGCTGGAAGGAATTGCATTGGAGAGGCAGTGATATCGAGCCGGCTTTCCCTGATTCTGTAAGCGTGGAAGTTCATGGCCTAACTACTACAGGCGCTTCAATACTACTTGCAACTGTACGGCCGGGAAGAGATACATCACTGAGTTTTATTGACGCTTCTGTTTATCCTTACCTTAGGCTTAAAATGAATAATAGGGACAATATTTTTGCTTCTGCTCACCAATTAAATTACTGGAGAATTAATGCTGATTATGTTCCCGAAGGAGCAATCGCTCCGAATATTTCATTCAAGATGAAAGACAGTGTTGATGTAGGAGAAAAAATAGATTTTGCAGTAGCATTTAAAAATATCAGTGAAACTGCTTTCGATAGCTTAAAGGTAAAATTCACGATTACTGATCGCAACAATATTCCCAGGCCGATTGCAATCCCCAGACGAAAAGCTTTGCAATCAGGTGATACATTGATGGTAACTTATTCCATAGATACCAGGAATTTTGCGGGAATGAACACGCTTTATGTTGATGTAAACCCGGATAATGACCAGCCTGAGCAGCATCATTTCAACAATTTTATTTATAAAAATTTTTATGTACGCCCCGATAAATTCAATCCACTGCTTGATGTAACTTTTGATGGCATTCATATTCTCAACCGTGATATCGTTTCTGCTAAGCCGCATATCGTTATCAAGTTGAAAGATGAAAGTAAATTTCTTGCACTGGATGATACATCTCTATTAAAAGTACAGATCCGTTATCCCGATCCCTCAGGTACTGGTAATGGTGTGCTGAGAACATACCATTTTGGAACAGATACTATGAAATTTACCCCAGCTATAATTGGTGCAGGGAATGAAAATTCTGCAATGATTGATCTTTCTCCATTTCTCCCCGGTAACGATGCAGATTATGAATTAATTGTTTCCGGAAAGGATGTATCCGGGAACACAGCAGGCGAACTGGAGTACCGCGTCAATTTCAGGGTGATCAACAAACCGATGATCTCAAATCTTTTAAATTATCCAAATCCATTTACAAGCTCAACAGCATTTGTATTCACCATCACCGGAAGTGAGGCTCCACAAAATATGCGCATCCAGATACTCACAATCACGGGTAAGGTTGTACGCGAAATAACAAAAGATGAATTAGGCCCTATACATGTTGGCCGCAATATCACCGAATTCAAATGGGATGGGACCGACCAATTTGGATCAAAGCTTGCTAATGGCGTTTACCTCTACCGCGTAATCACAAACCTGAATGGTAAATCGCTTGACAAGTATAAGGCTGATGGGGATCAGACTGATAAGTTTTTCAATAAAGGATATGGGAAGATGTATTTGATGAGATAGGAAGTTTTATCTTATGTGTCCCCCCATCCCAGAAGGATGGTATGTTGGTAGCCAAATTCAGAACGAGTCCCCCCATCCCAGAGGGATGGCATGTCGGTAGAAATTATCATCATGTATGCATCATCCCAGAGGGATGATATGTTGGTAGCCAAATCCAGAACGAG
>JBKJPO010000190.1:0-12901 GCA_046595095.1 Chitinophagaceae bacterium | reverse complement strand
AGAGAGTTTAAAGTCGATAATATTTACGATCGACTGAAAAACACTGGTAGGTATTGTGGTACCTCCGGGTGTACCAACAACAAAGTAAAGTTGATTATTTTTCAACGCGATCGTAGGTGTCATACTACTCAGCATTCTTTTACCGGGAGCAATAGCATTTTTTTCATTACCAATTGCACCGTACATATTTGCAACACCCGGCTTGATGCTGAAATCGTCCATCTCATTATTTAATAAAAAACCTGCCCCGCCAACTACAGTGCTACTACCATAACCGCCGTTAAGTGTTGTTGTTACTGAAACTGCATTTCCGTATTGATCAATTATGCTCAAGTGTGTTGTCTCTTCACTTTCAGGAATTATACCGGCTTTTACAGACATACTGTTGCCTGCAATACCAGGTTTAAAATCCTCCATTCTTTTATCCAGGTAATTTGTAGAAGTAAGTTTCTTCACCGGAACTTTTACGAAGTCGGGGTCGCCTAAAAATTCTGCACGGTCTGCAAATGCCCTGCGTTCAACTTCTGTCATCAATTGTACAGATGCAGCAGTTTGAAAACCCAGTTTTGCGATATTCCGCTTCTCTATCATCTTGAGCATTTGTTGTAAAATGATACCGCCACTGCTGGGAAGAGGCATAGTTAGAATTTTATGGCGATGGTAATCAAATGAAACAGGTATTCTTTGTCTTGTCTTGTATGCTTTAAGATCTTTAAGGCTTATGATGCCTTTACCTTTTCTCATTTCTTCTACAATCAGCTTTGCTGTTTCTCCTTCATAGAAACCTTTTTCACCCTTGTCACGGATTCTTTTTAGTGTATTTGCAAGATCCTTTTGAACTAATATATCACCTTTTTTCCACGGCTCATTTTTTACAAAAGCTACAGGCGAGATATTTTCCCTAAGAAAAACTGATCGATGATCATTAAAACTTTGGGCCTGGCTTTGTGTGAGTGCAAAACCGTTTTCTGCCAGGTTTATTGCAGGTTGAATTAATGTTTTGAAATCAAGTTTGGCATATTTTAATGAGGCAAACAATCCCGATACAGTTCCCGGTACTCCTGCCGCCAGGTGGCCATTTTGCGATAGACCGACAATGGGATTTCCATTCGCATCGAGGTACATATCACGGGAAGCTAAGCCTGGGGCGGTTTCGCGATAATCAAGTGCAAGCGTCTTCCCATTCGCGAAACGGGCAATTAAAAATCCTCCTCCACCAATATTTCCCGCACCGGGATATACCACGGCTAATGCCAACTGAGTAGCTATCGCAGCATCAACAGCATTTCCGCCTTTTTTCATGACTGATAATCCTGCCTTACTTGCCAAAGGATGAGCAGAAACTACAGCAGCTTTTGAACAAGTAATTTCTTTAGAGGCAGAATATCTGAGGCCATTAATTTCTGGTGTTTGTGCCTGACTAAATAAGTAAGTTATGAGTAATAAAAACACAAGGCAATTTTGTTTCCCATTCATCAGGTATAAATTTATTCGAATTTAAGTTTTTTGCAACAACAATAGTTTATTAACTTGTAGCTTATCTGCAAACTAATAACTTTAAAAATCAAGCTTATGAGAATATCTCAACATTGGCCAAAGGCCATATTATCGCTTATTTTATTTATGGGCTCAATAGTTTTCGCTCAAGGGCAAAACGGCACGATAACCGGCGTAGTGCGTGATGACACTGGCCCTGTATCCAATGCATCGGTTACGATTGAAGGAAGAGGCACCGGTACAACAACTAACGACCGGGGTGAATATACTTTGAAAGTAGGTCCCGGAAATTACAACCTTGTAATTTCTTATGTAGGAACCAGAACTCAACGTATTCCCGTAACCGTTAGCGCCAGCCAGGTAACAGATGCCGGGATGACACAATTGGTTGCCGGGAACCAACTTGAAGGTGTAATGATCATCGGATCAAGAAGTACTGTGCCAAGAACAAATGTTGAGACAGCAGTACCTGTAGATGTGATCACGGCACGGGAATTAGTTGTTACAGGGCAGGTGGAGCCTACACAGATGCTTGCTTTTGTCGCACCTTCATTTAACTCTTCCAGGCAAACAATCGCTGATGGTACGGATCATATCGATCCCGCCACCATTCGTGGCCTTGGTCCAGACCAGGTATTGGTTTTAGTGAATGGCCGCCGAAGACACAATACTGCATTGATAAATGTAAACGGAACCATTGGTCGTGGATCGGTTGGAACTGACCTTAACTCTCTTCCTCCATCTGCTATAGAACGCATCGAGGTACTCCGTGATGGAGCAGCGGCACAATACGGATCTGATGCTATCGCCGGAGTAGTAAACGTAGTACTGAAAAAGAATGTCGGCAAAACCACCGTTAGCCTCCACTCCGGCCAGACTTATGAAGGCGATGGTTTCGTGTATAATGTTGGGGTGAATAAAGGAATTAAAGTTGGAAAAAGAGGGTACCTGAATTTTTCCGGGGATTTCAGGCATCGTGATCCAACGCTAAGGGCAGGCTATTATACAGGAAGGGTGTACACGACGAATGAAGCGCAGGATGAAATAATGATAGCTCAAAGAGGATTCAGCCGCTATAATAATATGGCAGTAGGAAACTCGAAACTAGATAATGTTGGCGGTGTGGTTAGTGGTGGTGCCACAGTGGGAAGAAGCGGTACGACAAATATATTTTTTACAGGAAGCCTTAATTACAGGAAAGGACAGTCAGCTGGCTTTTACAGGTACCCAAGGCAAACTACCCAGGTAATTGCGGCACTCTATCCTGATGGATTTCTTCCACAGATTCATTCCAAGATCAATGACAAATCTTTGCTTGTTGGAATTGAAGGAAAAACCAAGACTGGATGGAGTTGGGATTTCAGCAATACATACGGGGGGAATAAATTCCGTTTTGATATTAAAAATACAAACAACGCGTCGCAATATCCCCTTGGAGCAAGCGCACCAACAGAATTCTACGCCGGCACACTTTCTTTTGATCAGAATACTGTAGATGTAAGTTTTTCAAAAGATCTTGGAAAGTCTATGAACCTGCAGACTTTCAACCTTGGACTAGGGGCAGAATACAGGCTTGATAATTACCAGATACTTGCTGGTGAGGAAGGAAGTTACAGGAATTACAACCCACCTCCTACTTCTAATAATGTTGGTGGCGCACAGGTTTTCCCAGGATTCCAACCAGCTAACGCTGTTGATGAGAAACGCCATGTTTATGGAGTATTTGCAGATGTTGAAACTGATTTAAGCAGCAAGTTCCTGGTAAATGCTGCTGCCCGGTATGAATATTACAGTGATTTTGGAAGTAACATCGCTGGCAAGCTCGCCATGCGATATAAAATCAGTGATAAGTTTGGGCTACGCGGAGCCGTTAGTAATGGTTTCAGGGCGCCATCAGCGCACCAGCGTTATTTCAGTGCTATAAGCACGGTGTTTATAAATACACCAAGTGGTTTCGTACCATTTCAACAAGGTACTTTCAGGAATAATAGCGAGATCGCAAAATCTTTTGGAATTCCTTCATTAAAAGCCGAAAAATCTACAAATTTCAGCGCAGGTTTCACCACCAAACCAACCCGGAATTTCAGTTTGACTGTTGATGGTTATCTCATTGATATAAAAGACAGGATCGTACTTACAGGTAGCTTTGCAAAATCCAATCCAACCGTGGCCCAGATCCTGATTGCTTATCCAGATGTGAACTCCGCGGTATTTTTTACAAACGCAATCAGTACACGCACAAAAGGTGTTGATCTTGTAGCCAGCACCGATCTCAAAATGAATAAAGCAAATCTCACTGTTACATTCGCCGGTAACCTGAACAAAACAGAAGTGAGGGGCACTACAAAAACTACAGATAAACTTCCTGCAGATTCATTGAATACAAATACTTTATTCAATATAGAAGAAAGAGGAAGACTTGAAAGAGGCCAGCCAAGGGATAAATTTTCCCTCACCCTTAATTATCGCATCGGTAAGATCAATGCTGTGCTGAGGAATACGAGATTTGGTAAAGTAGCAACTATTTTTAATGGTAAGGATCGCACAAGAGACGAGTTCTACTCACCTAAGATTATTACAGATCTTGCGTTATCCTATAAGCCAAAAGAGTTTGTTCAAATTACACTTGGCGCCAATAATATAACAGATAATTATCCTGACAAGCAGAAGAATTTTTTGAATACAAACTCCGGGATATTTGTTTATAGCAGGGGTTCAACGCAGTTTGGTTTCAACGGCGGATATTATTATGCAAACCTGACATTTAATTTTTAAATCCACCGTTTTGGTGGAGTAGGCAGCAGCCAGTTGGCAGTAGCAGTAGGTAGTTGGCAGTAGCAGTAGGTAATGTGGTCCACTTCCTACTGCTACTTCCAACTGCCTACTTTTATTTAAATGGCATCTCATAACATGCCACGATAGCTTATTTTCGCAATTAAATAGTTGTTATGCGAAGGTCCTTTTTAATACTTGTTTTGTTGACGCTTACCCTATCATTATTTTCCCAGACTCCCAAGACATATACTTCATCCGAAATACTACAACATATAAAGAAGTTGAACGTGTTGGGGACTGTGCTATATATTGCCGCACATCCGGATGATGAGAATACCAGGTTGCTGGCTTACCTGGCAAATGATCGGCTCTATCGCACCGGCTACCTGAGTTTGACTAGGGGAGACGGTGGACAAAACCTGATAGGTGATGAACAGGGTATAGAGCTTGGGCTCATTCGCACCCAGGAATTACTTGCTGCAAGAAGGATTGATGGGGCCGAGCAATTTTTTACACGGGCATATGATTTTGGATTTAGCAAAAACCCTGAAGAGACTTTCAGGATATGGGACAAAGAAAAGATACTTTCGGATGTGGTTCGGGTGATCAGGAAGTTTAGGCCGGATATCATCATTTGCCGTTTTCCGGCTACCGGAGAAGGTGGGCACGGTCATCATACAGCATCGGGAATTCTTGGTGGAGAAGCGTTTAAGCTTGCCGGTGATCCAACTAAATTTACAGAGCATTTTGCTCATGGCGTAGAGCCCTGGCAGGCAAAACGTGTACTTTGGAATTCATTCAATTTTGGCTCAACCAACACTCAACGCGATGACCAGTTTAAAGTAGATGCCGGCGGATTCAATGCCTTATTAGGAAAGAGTTATGGTGAACTTGCTGCTGAAAGCCGCAGCCTCCATAAAAGCCAGGGCTTTGGTGTACCAAGGGGACGGGGAAGCCAGATTGAATTTTTTGCAACAGTCAATGGGGAAGCTCCAAAAACAGATCTAATGGATGGTGTAGTTACATCCTGGGAACGCTTACAGCAACCAGCAATTAAAGTAAAGATTGATGAAATTGTAAAAGATTTTTCATTGGAACATCCGGAATCCTCCGTTACACAGCTGGTAAATCTTCACAACCTCGTAGATAAGATTTCGCCTGGAATATGGCGCACACAGAAACTTAAAGAAATCAGGCAAATAATTGAACTCTGCAGTGGATTGTACATGGAAATGACCACAGCTCAACCATTTGCAATCCAGGGAGATTCTTTAAGGCTTGTCGCCACAATCAACAATCGTTCAGGTGTTGCTGTGAGCTATGCCACAGTTCTGTTTAATAACCAGGCATATAAATTTGATAAGGATCCTGCACGAAATGTAAATGTTGTACAGCGTTTAGTGTCCTACGTTAGTGACAATACCGGCCTGTCTTTACCCTACTGGCTTGAGAAGCCACTTTCAAAGGGCAGGTTTGATGTTAACAAACAGGAGAATATCGGGCTCCCTGAGAATGAGCCCATGTCTGCCACATTCAATCTGAACATAGCAGGTACGGATTTTAGTTTTACTAAACCTGTACTTTTTAAATCTAATGACCCGGTTAAAGGGGAATTATACCAGCCGGTGCAAGTGGTAGGTCCAGTATCCATAACATCGTTCCCTGCTATATCTGTTGCTAAAGTTGGCACTTCAAAAACAGTGAGCTTCTTAATAAAAAACTATAAAGACCAGCAGGGTGCATTTAAGACAAGTGATAGTAGAAGCCTGCCATGGGAAGGGCATCTCAGTAAAGGATATAACCAGCTGCTATCATTTGACCTTGCAAAAGTAAACAGGCCGGTGCAACAGCAACTCCTCTTCCAGACCGCACCGTTATCTCAGGTAAAAATATATAATAATGGATTTAAAATGATTTCTTATGATCATATCCCGGATATACTAGTACCCACAAGTTCGTCATTCATTGTAAAACCTGTTGACCTCATCATCAGTGGAAAAAAAGTAGGATACATTGCAGGAGCGGGGGATAAAGTGCCCGAATCCATCATGCAAATGGGATATGAAGTAGTGATGCTCCTGCAAAAAGATGTGACCAGTTCAAACCTTAAACAATTCGATGCTGTGGTGACTGGAGTGCGTGCCTACAATGTTCACGAATGGCTCAATGATGCATATGATGCGCTGATGAACTATGTAAAAGATGGTGGTGTACTTCTTGTGCAATACAATACAAGTAATAACATCGGCCCGGTTAAAGCAAAAATTTCTCCATACCCTTTTACGATTGCCAGGAGTCGGATTACCGATGAGGATGCTTCAGTGAATTTTATTGACCCTGCACATCCTGTCCTAAACTTCCCGAACAAAATTACAAAGGCAGATTTTGATGGCTGGGTACAGGAGAGGAGTGTGTACAATGCAGAAGGAGTTGATAATAATTACAAAGCCATTTTATCAATGAAGGATCCGGGTGAAGCAGAACAAACCGGTGGACTCATCGTCTCAAATTATGGTAAAGGGAAATTTGTTTATTCTGCACTTGCATTTTTCAGGCAATTACCTGCAGGGGTAACGGGAGCGTATAGACTCTTTGCGAATTTGCTTGCAAAGCCGTAAGGCACGGTTAAGAGGTTCAATAGGTTTGAGAGGTTTAAGAGGTTCAGTCACCACTTAGCTTGTCATAAATTTTGATAACCTATTGAACCTCTTAAACCTCTTAAACCTCTTAAACCTATTGAACCTCTTAAACGTTCTCCATGCTAAATGAAAGCTCGTACTGGCGGAAATGGTATGTAATTGTAATTCTCATGCTCGTGGTTGAGGTCATTATTTTCTATGCGCTCACCAAATATTTTTCATGAGTAACATAGATTGGATCATACTCGTCACCACGCTCTCAGGGATAATTGTGTACGGCATTTACAGGAGTCGTACTACACGTAACCTTGATGGCTATTTTCTCAGCAACCGGAGTATGCCATGGTACCTGGTGCTTCTAAGCATAATGGGAACGCAGGCCAGCGCAATAACGTTTATCAGTGCCCCGGGCCAGGCATATACCGATGGGATGAGATTTGTGCAATACTATTTTGGCTTACCCATAGCCATGGTAATCATTGCCATATTTTTTGTGCCGATCTTTCGTCGTTTGAAAGTATATACTGCTTATGAATTCCTTGAATCCAGGTTTGATGCAAAAACAAGAACTTTCACCTCATTCCTTTTCCAGCTTTCGCGTGGATTGTCAACAGGGATTAGTATTTATGCCCCTTCATTAATATTGAGTTCTTTGCTTGGCTGGAATATTTACTATACAAATATTATTATGGGTGGATTGCTGATAGTCTATACCGTTAGTGGCGGAGCTAAAGCAGTGGCATATACGCAGCAACTGCAGTTGATCATCATCTTCACGGGCATGATTATCGCAGGATATATGGTCGTGCATATGATGCCCGACAACATCGGTTTTACTGAGGCGCTTAGTATTGGTGGGCAAAATGGGAAGATGAACATCATAACTTCTGGGATGAATAACGGCAGTTTTGACTGGAAGGATAAGTATAATATGTGGAGTGGAGTTATCGGGGGCCTGTTTCTCGCGCTATCGTATTTCGGTACTGATCAGAGCCAGGTAGGCCGGTATCTCACGGCTAAAAATGATAAAGAAAGCAAGATCGGTTTGCTCATGAATGGCCTGGTTAAAGTCCCCATGCAATTTCTTATTCTCCTGATCGGAGTCTTAGTATTTGCTTTTTACCAACATAACAAAGCCCCAATTTATTTTAATGAAACCCAGGTTGTGGAAGCAAAGCAAACGGTGTTTAAAGACTCACTTTCTTCAATCGAGACAAGATACAATGCGCTGGCACAATCCGGAGATCAGCAACAAATTGCATCCTTGAAAAGTGAATATAAAGCGGTGCTAAAAAAAGCTTTACCCGGACAGGAAGTCAATGATACAAACTATATCTTCCTGCGTTTTGTAATCGATTATCTTCCTAAAGGATTGATTGGTTTGCTGATTGCAGTAATATTCCTTGCGGCATGGGGTAGTATTGCAGCTGCCCTTAATTCGCTGGCATCATGTACGATGGTTGATATTCACAAAAAATTCATCAACAAAAATCTTACGGAAAGAGCCGATTACAGGATCTCGAAATTGTACACGTTCGCCTGGGGAGTATTCTGTATCATAGTAGCACAATTTGCTACAAGTCTTGGTAATAGCCTCATCGAGGCCGTGAATATCCTGGGATCACTTTTCTACGGGGTAATACTTGGAATCTTCCTCGTGGCATTTTGGTTTAAGCGCATTGGGGGAAATGCAACCTTCTATTCAGCGATCATTTCTGAAATACTGGTGATCATTATTTATAGGCTGAATATTGTATCATTCCTATGGCTGAACGTAATTGGGGCTCTGTTGGTGATAATGTTTGGTTTTATATTGCATGGGTTGATTGGGAAAAAACGTATTAAAATATGAAATATGAATTATGAAATCTTTTAATGATGCAATTGATTGCAACACGATTTCATAATTCATAATTCATATTTCATATTTTAATTCATCTCTTTAATAAGCTTCTCATTCATCGTAACATAGGTATCATTCTTCGCTTCCTTAGCCATTGAAATCGATTCATTTGCCGTGGCAATAGCACCAGCTTTATCACCAAGGTCTTTTTGAATCTTTGCCTTGTAGTGATACATCCAAAAAGGCTTTCTTTTTGCATTTTGCTCGATCGCTTTGTTTGCCATATCAAGTGCTTTAGGAAGGTCTTTACCGTATTCATAATAAAACTGCGTGGCTTCCCAATATGGCGGCTTTTCAGATTTCAATGCATCCGTGAGTTGCTTCGCAACTTTATCTACAAAATTTGTTTTTATCGGAATGTTGACGGAATAATCTTCCCACATGATTTGCAAATCACATGTTTGTGGCATTACATTCGCAAATTGCATGGTCAATGTTTCCTTTGCTGGTTTCAATTTTTTTGTAGTTGCAGTGAACCTAGCCACATCTTCAGTTTCTTTATAACCGTCAGTGCCCCAGTTGGTAATTCCTTTGTTGAGAATTACAGTCCAGTCCTGGTCTTTCTGTGGAATGGTGTATAAAACATAAGTGCCGGTATCAATACGTTTGCCTCCAAACTCTACAGGATCGTTGAAACGGATCCGGGTAGCTGCATTAGCGCCTGTACGCCACATACTGCCAAATTTTTCCACTTCGCCCAGCATCTTACGTCCTTTAAGGCTTGGCCTGGAGTAGGTAAGTTCAATAGATGAGATCCCAAAATCCTGTTTAATAGTTTGGGTAGGTGAGGGGGCGGGCATGCGAACTTGCGCTTCGGCAAAGGTGCAGAAGGAGCTGGCAAAAAATAAAGATGTCAATAATTTTTTCATTGCTAATTTTTTTTCAAAGTTAATAAAATTGTATCAGAGAAGGGAGAGTGAACAGAATCATCTGGTAGCTTGGTAAAGTATTTTTCACGCAGAGTGCGCGGAGGAGCAGAGCGGGCAGAGGATTATAACCGTTCGCTTCGCTTGCTAATCTTTATTAGAGCAGTATGTACAATGATTTCAAATGAAAACTAATATCTTCCCTAGGATTCAAAATTTTAAAATAATCCTTTAAGCATCTCATAAATAGTGAACGTAGCGAATGGTTATAATCCTCTGCCCGCTCTACTCCTCCGCGCACTCCGCGTGGAAAAAATAGCTACTAAAATGAATGGATATCCCTGATGAAAAACTCAGAATCGGACTTTGACTTTACTTTTCCCTTTACGTCCTTTCATTACCTTCCATTGAGGGCCTTGCTTTATAAGGCGAAGTGCTTCTTCATCACAATCTTCGCAGAGGGATTTGTCAACTTTGGCGTTGCTAATAGAACCATTTTTTCTGACGTCGAATGAGAGTTCGACCATTCCCTTGATATTTCGGTCGTTTACAATTTCAGGAACCTGGATGTTGTTGTCAACATAAGCTTCATAGGATGCCCAACCATCAGCCGGTTCAACATTCTCAGCGGAATCTTTTACAAACCGGCCCTTCTGTTGCTGACGGGTTGAAGCAGTTGAAATCACTCCTCCAGCCACATTTTGCATTGCCATTTTATTTTCTTCCAGGATGATTTTCTTGAGCGCTGGCGCGCTTTTTAGCAAAATATTTTTTGTTTGATAGCCTACAGATTTGATTTCCACTTCAACAACGGAATCAGAAGATATCAGCCGGAAATTTCCTTTTGCATCTGCGTATGTACCGAACTTATCGCTTTTAACATTGATGTTTGCAAATGCTAATGGCATGTTATCTGATCCAACTACCTGTGCTATAAACATTTTGTTTAATTCAGATATATCTACTTCCTCTGTGTATCCTGTATTATGGGCCGCTGATTTTCTATTTAAAAAAGGCTCCGCTGCCTGGGATTTTTGTTGATCCAAAACCTTTGCTAAAGCTAGATTGTTGTTTTTTTCAGAAAAATCGACAATAGTTGCCTGTGGGGTTTCAATGTTTTTCTTTCCTTCATCTGGCTTCAGATTTTCAAGTACAGCTATATCTTTTGATACTTCGGGAATCAATATTTTATCCTGGACCATTATTGATCTGTCTTCAGTTGCAGTATTTGAATATGCAACAGGATTGTTATCCGTTAGTTTGTTAGGATTGGCTTCAACTTTTGCAACATCATTTGTGTTTATTGGCAAATGCTTAGAGATATTCTTTGTCCTGGGACTTGCTATTTTTTCATTTCGTGCAAGCGGTATAGTAATCGAGGATTTTTTCTTGTTGAAGAATGCAAAATAACTCGCAACTGCCAATACCCCAACAATAATTAAAGCAACTGCCGACCTGGCCCAGCTATAACTTTTAGCTGGATGCATAGGTATTACTTTGGCCTGGTGGCCATAGATTTTTCGATCAAGATCTTGCTTTAGTTGTTGCAAAGCTAATGCTCCCAAATTACCCGAATCATATTGATAGCCTTGTATAGCTTCAGCCAGGAAGGCATCATCCATAGCAGCTTTTTCCAGAGCATGCATCTCTGCCGTATTCATTTTGCCATCGAGATAATTCCTGATTTCTTTGGCCGTATAATTGTTCTGATCGTTTTGCATTTTTATTTTTATTTCCACCTCAACATAAGTTCCTCGTTCAGGAACTTTTCATATCTGGTGTTTGTCTGCCGAAGCCCCCGGCACCGGCATTTCTTTTTTCCATACAGTTTTTAAGGTTACGCCTTCCATTCTGAATATAACTACGTACCATATTCCATTCCATTCCGGTCGCTTCAGCTATTTCTTTATAACATTTTTTTTCAAGGTAAAAGAGCTGCACAGCTTGCTTTTGTTGGATAGTTAGTAATTCCATGCATCTTTCGAGTCTTTTGTAATTTTCTTCTTTTTCCAATAGTTCGACATTCAGATGAATATCTTCATTGGATTGCATAAATTCAGGACGGAATTCTGTTGTCCTGCCGTTTTTGTTGGACCGAAGTTCCATCAGGCAATAATTGCGGGAAAGCACATGGAGCCAGCCTTTAAAATTCTCGACTTCGTGCTTTTTTAGTTTTACCACAAGCTCTTCAAAAATATCCATAACAGCATCCTTGCTCCTGTCGCTGTCTTTAAAATATTTCATACAAACGCCAAATACAAGGTCCATATATCGCTGGTAAAGCAGCGATAAATATTGCAGGTCTGAAGTTTGTTTATATAATTTAACAAGTTCTTTGTCTGAGCTGCTGTCTTGTGATATGCTAGTGTAAAAGTTCAATTGTGATCGAAAGATAATAAATGTTGGCCTTTAAGCTTAATGACCAATATGAGAAGGGTTGTGCTGCATGGTAGTTGGCAGTTGGTAGTGGCAGTAGCAGTTTGCAGTTTGCAGTAGCCAGGGTGAGGGTGTTAGTCCTGTTTCTTTTTCCAACTGCAAACTCCCACTGCTACTGCCACTGCCACTGCAGACTGCTACTGCCGACTGCTACTACTAACTCCGCCTTATTCAAAATAAACTCTAACAGTCTGGTAGAACAGCCGATTCTGCATGTAAGCCTGTTGCGTTGATTGTTTTTCAGAAAACCCTTGTAATCCGAATAATCCCGCAGCATTTCCTTTATTGATTGCAATTTCAAGGTAGCCAGCTGAATTGAAAAGTGCTAATTTTTCACTTTCAGGAACATCTGCATAGGTTTCACTTATCTTGTCGATTACTTCATCCCTTTTGAATACGATCTTAAAACTTCTTCCTTTCCGCTGTTCTTCAAATTCTCCCTGGGTAATATTCACAATTACATTTTCAAAATTATCGATGAAAATGATCTGGCCTTCTATCCAGTTATTCCCCAGCAATGGACGAAGTGGGTTTTTTACCTCTATAGATACGGATGCATCCCCAATCTCAGTAAGTTCTTTACCTTTTATAATCTCTTCAAAAGCCCTGGAGAAAACCGCTGCGCACTGTAACGTATTACGTTGCTCACTTTTATTTAAGTGCAGGGCTACAATCTGTTGCGGAACTTCTTCGAGGATCATCGTGATGAGCCCATTATCTGCACAACCAATATACTGATCGTTATGCTTTGCAAGCAATACATGCTGTGGCCGGTGATCGAAAAG
>JBKJPO010000115.1:0-7685 GCA_046595095.1 Chitinophagaceae bacterium | reverse complement strand
ATAAGCCCGATATGGAGATTAACAAACCAGGTGCAGCTTCAATATCCCATAACTGCGAAAACAAAACTTGCACTATCTGTTCGCTATAATTATGAGCATATTAAGAACACACTATCCGTGAGTAACCAGGGACAGACAACGTTATCCAATGGGCTGGAAACAACGAAAGACTGGAATATTCATCCTGTAATCACACACAGATTCAATGATAAATTATCTTCCTCATTAAGGCTTTATGCCACAATCTTTGAAGGCACGCAAAAGCTTACTACATCGGGATCTCTTGCTTATAATGATATACAGCATCACGAGTTAATCCGCGTGGAAGACCAGACTGATTATAATTTCAATAAAAAACTAAGTGGAACTTTTGGGGGTGGATTGATCAGGGAAAACGTTAGGTCCAGCCGTTATGATGATCAAAAAAAAACCAAGCAGAATGACATTAGTTACATTTTTGGACAAGCTGAGTTGAAGCCCGTAGAAAAGCTGATACTCATTGCGGGAGCGAGGTTTGATAAGAATGCATTATATGCTTCTGCATTCAGTCCTAAACTCTCAGGACAATATAAATTTTCAGAGAAGTTGAGTATGAATGCATCTTTTGGCCGTGGATTTAAAGCTCCTGACTTCAGGCAACTGTATCTGAATTTCACAAATGCGGCTGCAGGCAGTTATTCTGTGTATGGTTCAATTGATGCGGTACGTATCATCAATGAACTAAATAGAAAAGGTGAGATTGAATCCCTGGAACATGATTTTTACAAACTGGCTGTATTGAAACCGGAATTCTCTTCAGGCATTAATGTAGCAGTTAATTATCAGCCGGTTTCATTTGCCAAAATTTCGGTTAACCTTTTCCGTAATGACATACAAAATCTTATTGATTCACGGCTTGTTGCTTACCGGCGCGGCGGGTTGCAAATCTATAGTTATGTAAATGTCGATAATGCATACACGCAGGGAGCTGAAGTGAATACTACTATCAATATCACCAGGAATTTTACTGCAAACGCGGGTTACCAGTTCCTGGCCACTGCCGATAAAGCAGAACTCAAAGAAATCAGGGATAATAAAGTATATACCCGTGATGAAAATAATTTCAGCCGGCTGCTTACCCGAACAGAATATTTTGGTCTTCCTAATCGTGCGAAACATATGGCTAACCTTCGTTTTAGCTACGAGAAAAATTCATGGTTTGCCAACACCAGGTTTAATTATGTAAGTAGTAGGGCTGTAAATGATAAAGATGGAAACGGCTTAATGAACAACGGGGATGAGTTTGCAAAAGCCTATGCCCTGGTTAATGCTTCATCAGGATACGAATGCAAAAATGGTTTTCGTGTACAGGTAGGCGTTGATAACATTTTTGATTATGCAGACGCCAATTATTTACCCAATATGCCTGGACGTATGTTATACGCACAAATTAATTATACAATCAAACAATATTCAAAAAATTAGTTAACAATAAATAAGACAATAAGAGAGATTATGAAAAACATTAAATTTTTAGGAGCAATTTTAATCAGCGTGGGCATTATTGCTTCATGCAATAAGAAGGATGACGCAGGAACAATTGTACCTCTTGAAGCAAAAACCGCAGCAAATATTTTAGGCGACACGATTATCGGGTTGGATGCGATGGGGCGACCTTACGGTAGCGGCAGGTACACTTTTTTCAGTCTTGAAAATAACACCGTAATCAGTAATTCCGATTCTGCAACAAACAAGTGGGATATAGGATTCCGCGGTACCACAATCATCACAAACAGTGGTAATAGCGGACCGGCTAACGGTGGTGGCTTCGTGTATACCGGAACGTTTGAATCACTTTCAAGTATTCCTGCAGACTCTACAATCAGGATTGATAATGCACCTTCAGCATATGCGATTACCTCCGGATCTGGTAAAGGTTGGTATACCTATAACCCGGTTGCCAATTTAATTACACCCATCCCAGGTCGTATTCTCGTGATCCGTACGGCAACTGGTAAGTATGCTAAAGTTGAAATATTAAATTATTATAAAAATGGCGTAACTCCTGCGGCAACTGAGAGCGATGACATTAAGTTAAGAAACCAGCGTTATTATAAGTTCAGATTCATCTACCAGGCTAACGGCACCAAATCATTCTAGCTAATCATGATTTATTGAATAGTTTATCCCTGGCTGAGAGGCCGGGGATTTTATTTAGAACCCAGTTATCTGTATGAACCTGCGTATATTCATTTCGATTACCAGCCAGGTTTATTTGCCCATCAAGAAAGTGTTTTCCCGTAAAGTTTTTTCTAATGATCCTTGCAAAAAGAAAACGGAGGTAAACAATTACCTCCGTCATTTGCCCTAATAAAACCCTAAACCAGCAAAAAACTATTTATTCCGATACATCACCAGCTTCGCTTACCAACAGGAATTTGCCTTTGGTACCATCAGCTATTTTAACTTTGTAATAAGGTGAAACTCCCGCAATGTCATATTTCTTTACTTCTAATACTTCCTTATCAGAATAATTTTTCGACAATGAAGTCGTGATAATTTCAGGAACCTGATCTTTCATAAAGATTGACTTTGATTTCAGATATGTACCTGCCGCATCAAACTCAACCTCTTGCTTTATATTATCAGTACCTGTGAAAACTGCGACATAGTTTCCCCCAGCCCTCTTATTCCATTTAGGTTTACTTATATCGCTATACTTCGCCTGGAAAGCAGTGTTAACTTCTACAGGAGCAGTTATGCTTTTTACAGTAACGTTTTTAGTACTCTTATTTTTACCTGGTGTTTTTTTCTGAGCAACGGCCATTGTGCTGAGGGCAACACAAATAATGAATAGCATGAAATTTTTCATAAATAAGATTTAATTAATTGATAGATTTTTATGTCTGCACTTCACTATTTGCGAATACTATGCCAAAGGAAATCTTTTGTGGAAAACTCCGAAAAATTTGCAGGTATTTAACTGCATTCCAAGTAGTTGTATATGCAATGAAGTAATATTTAGCCTCTCACCACTTAGCCAATCTCTCCTTATCGACTTCAATAAACATTAACAATTAACCATTAACCATTCATTGATCCAACCAGATTTTAGTAACTTCGCCACCATTTTTTAAATGATAAGAAGGCGTCATTATGGATTTAAAGTATAAGGAGTATTCAACATTGAACTTACCAGGTATTGGACAAGAAATACTCTTGAAATGGGATAAAGAAGAAACATTTAAAAAGAGTATTTCGATCCGGGAGGGAAACGAGCGGTTTGTCTTTTATGAAGGTCCGCCGAGCGCTAACGGCATGCCGGGTATCCACCATGTTATTTCCAGGACACTGAAAGACCTGATTTGTCGATATAAAACTATGAAGGGTTTCCAGGTGCCGCGCAAAGGTGGCTGGGATACGCATGGCCTGCCAATTGAATTAGGCGTTGAAAAACTCCTGGGCATTACAAAAGAAGATATTGGAAAAAATATCTCTGTTGAAGAATATAATGAAACTTGCCGCCGTGAAGTCTTGAAATATAAAGACAAATGGGATGATATAACACTTAAGATGGGTTATTGGGTTGACCTGGAACATCCATATATTACTTTCAAAAGCGAATACATTGAAACGCTTTGGTGGTGTCTCAAAGAATTACATACAAAGAAGCTGTTGTACGAAGATGTAAGCATACAACCTTATTCTCCGGCCGCGGGTACCGGCCTCAGTTCTCATGAGCTTAATCAACCGGGTACATATAAAGATGTAAAGGATACAAGTGCCGTTGTGCAATTCAAAGTTGTGAAAAATGAGCGATCAGCGTTTCTTTTTGATGCAGCAGGTTCTGACGAAGTTTTCTTTACCGCCTGGACCACTACACCCTGGACCCTGCCTTCTAACTGTGGTTTAACTGTAGGACCAAATATCGAATATGCCCTGGTCAAAACATTTAATCCGTATACTCATCAGCCTGCAAACCTTATTATCGCAAGGGCTTTAATCTCAAAATATTTTAAGCCTGAACATGAAGACATAGGATTTGATTCCTACAAAGAAGGCGAGAAGAATTTGCCATGGAAAATCATCGCGGAATTCAAGGGCAACGAGATTGAAGAGTGCAGGTACGAACAATTATTGCCATTTGAGTCTAATAAGCCTGGGTTAACAGGTGGTGATCCATTCCGGGTTATAACAGGAGATTTCGTAACTACGGAAGACGGTACCGGTATCGTGCATACTGCGCCAGCTTTTGGTGCAGACGATTTTAAAGCAGGCAAAAAAAATAACCTTGGAATATTAATTCTTGTAGATAAGCAAGGCAAATTTATTGATGAAACCGGTGAGTTTACGGGCAGGTATGTAAAAGATTACAAAGACGATCCCAACTACATAGATGTAAACGTGGACCTCTGTGTTAAACTGAAAAAAGAAAACCGCGCATTTAAAATTGAAAAATACGAACATAGCTATCCACATTGTTGGCGTACTGATAAGCCCATAATTTACTACCCGCTAGATGCCTGGTTTATCCGCACTACAGCTGCTAAAGACAGGATGGTTGAGCTGAACAATACCATTCAATGGAAACCAGCAAGTACTGGCACAGGCAGGTTTGGAAGCTGGCTGGAAAATATGGTTGATTGGAACCTCAGCAGAAGCCGTTACTGGGGCACGCCTTTACCTATTTGGCGAACAGAAGATGGTTCTTCTGAAAAATGTATCGGTTCTATCACTGAATTGAATGAAGAAATAAAAATTGCAAGCCAAAAACTAGGTGGCGATGTAAACCAACATTATTTACACGAGGGAATACTTGATCTTCATAAACCATATGTTGATGAAATTATACTTGTAAGCGAGGATGGCAGACCAATGAGCAGGGTGCCCGACCTGGTAGATGTATGGTTTGACAGTGGCGCAATGCCGTATGCGCAATGGCATTATCCTTTTGAAAATAAAGAACAATTCAAAAAGTCCTTCCCCGCTGATTTCATTGCAGAAGGTGTTGATCAGACAAGAGGATGGTTTTATACCCTGCATGTACTCGGCGTTTTACTTTTTGACAGTGTGGCTTTTAAAACAGTGGTGAGCAATGGGCTGGTCCTTGATAAAAATGGAGTCAAGATGAGTAAACGACTGGGAAACATTGTAGATCCATTTGATACGATTGAAAAATTCGGACCGGATGCCACACGATGGTACCTGGTTACGAATGCCTCGCCCTGGGATAATATGCGTTTTGACCTCGAAGGGATAAAAGAAGTACAGCGTAAGTTTTTCGGCACTCTTTATAACACTTATCAATTTTTTGCGCTTTATGCAAATGTTGATGGCTTTGTTTTCAAAGAAAAATATATTGATCCATCATTAAGGCCAGAGATCGACCGATGGATACTTTCTTCTCTTCACTCGCTTATTTCCTCAGTTACAAAAAGCCTCGATGATTATGAACCTACCCAGGCCGGAAGGGCAATTGAAGTTTTTGTAGATGAGCAGCTCAGCAATTGGTATGTTCGGCTTTGCCGCCGCCGCTTCTGGAAGGGTGAATACGAGCATGATAAAATATGCGCTTACCAGACTTTGTATGAATGCCTCGAAGTAATCAGTGGATTGATAGCCCCGATTGCTCCATTTTTTGCAGATTGGCTCTTCATAAACCTGGATGGAAAGACAAAACGAAACAATGCGGGCTCCATCCATCATGTGGATTTCCCCCGTGCAAATGCAAAGCTCATTGATCCGGAACTGGAAAAAAGAATGCAATTGGCACAAGACAGTTCTTCTCTAATTCTTTCTTTGAGGAAAAAAGTCAATATTAAAGTTCGGCAGCCACTCCAAAAAGCTATAATCCCTGCTCTGGATTCAGAGACTGCACGTATGATGAAGGCTATGGAAGAGATAATTAAAGCGGAAACTAATATTAAAGAGATAGAGATTCTCGGTAATGATAATAATTTTATAAGGAAAAAAGCGAAGGCCAATTTTAAGACCCTTGGTAAAAAACTAGGCTCGAAGATGAAGTGGGCAGCAGAAGAGATCAGTAAATTTGATAATGTATTAATTGCTGAGGTACTGAAGGGGGACTATATTTTAAATCCAAAATACCAGGAAGCTGGTGAACTACCGGTCATAATTACTGCTGAGGACCTTGAAGTCACTACAGATGAAATTCCCGGATACGAAGTCGCCAGTAAGGGCTTATTAACTGTAGCCCTGGATATTCAAATGAATGAAGATTTAAAAAATGAGGGTAATGCCCGCGAATTCGTTAACAGGATCCAAAATATCCGGAAGGAACAAGGCTTTGATGTAACGGACAGAATTATGGTTAAAGTATCGGAAAATGAAGAACTTAGGACTTCTTTTACTCAATTTAATAACTATATTTGCGCGGAAATTTTGGCAGAAAAGCTTGAATTTTCTTCAGAAATTTCTAATGGTATTGAAATTGAAGTTAACAACACCCCTATCACAGTTCATGTATTAAAAAAAGGAGAAGTGTATGCCCAATAACAAAAAGCCGGTGAAACCAGCTGCAAAAAAGCCAGCTGCAAAACCAGCACCAGTGAAAGCGGTAGCAAAATCTGCAAAGCCGGCCCCTAAACCTGTAGCTAAAAAAACAGCGGTTAAAGAGGTAAAGTCTGCCCCTAAAAAAATTACAGCCCCGGCTAAACCTATCAAGAAAATTACACCTCCGGCTGCAAAAAAGACATTAGCCGTAAAACCTGCAGCATCGGCAAGACAGTCGACTAATGGTAAAAAAACTGTGCCTGTAGCTATTACAAAAAAGACGACTGCACCCACACCTGTTGCAAAAAAAAGTACGCCAGCTCCAATTATCAAAAAAGTCCCGGCACAAGTTGCACCAGTTAAAAAAGCAATTTCTGCAAAACCAGAACCCGCTTCTGGTAAAAAAAATACGTCTGTAGCGGCGGCACCTATTTCATCATCAAAGAAACCCGAACTAACCCCATTGCCAAAAGCTAAAGACATTAAAATTTCACCACCCAAACCGGTTGTGATTCCGAAAATATCGCATAATAAGCAACGCAGGTACGAACCTGAATTTACTAAATCAGTTTTGGATCAGGCACCACCTGAAAATAACGGCCCTACGCAACGCTACAGTGATGTAGAACTCTCTGAGTTCCGTGAATTGATCCAGCGTAAACTTGAGACAGCAAAAAAAGAACTTGGTTATTTGCAAGGCCTCATCACCAGGAAAGATGAAATGGGCGGTGACGAAAGCGACAATCGTTATATGACCATGGAAGACGGAAGTTTGAGCATGGAGCGTGAACAGCTAAGCCAAATGGCTAGCCGGCAGATCACTTTTATCGATCATCTTGAGAAAGCCATGATGAGAATTGAAAACAAAACCTATGGTATCTGCCGGGTAACCGGGAAGCTGATTGATAAAGCAAGGTTGCGTGCAGTGCCTCATGCTACTTTGAGCATCGAAGCAAAGATGGGAATCCATAAATAAAGCAGAATTTTAGGTATAATTTCTTTGGGAGTGGAGGATTAATTTCCTCCACTTTTTTTATGCTTTCAGAAGAAATACATTCTAACCATTGTGCTAATTTTCGATTTACCTTTGCAAGATTCGTTCGCTGCGCAAACTCCATTTTTTTCACGCAGACTTGTGAAAGTTCATTGGCAGTATTTATTTTTTTAAAATATAGATTAGGCTGCTGTGCAGC
>JBKJPO010000536.1:0-3570 GCA_046595095.1 Chitinophagaceae bacterium | reverse complement strand
TTATGATACCGACACCAACACTTTTTGGTTTTACAATGCCTCAGCATGGACCAATCTTACTGTCTCTGCTTCTGGTGGTTGGTTGCTTACCGGCAACAGCGCAACAAATCCATCCACACATTTTATTGGCACTACCGATAATCAGCCATTGCGATGGAGAGTAAACAACATTTGGGCTGGAGAACTGCATCCTTCAACAGGAAATATTTTTATGGGCTTAAGGGCAGGAGAGAACTCTACCGGCTACAGCAACATTGCTATTGGAACGGATGCATTGAAATCAAGCGCAGCACGCAGTAACCTTGTAGCGATTGGTGATAGCGCCCTGTATAATAACGAAACAGGTGCAACACAACCGTTCGAGGGACAAACCAACACCGCTGTCGGTTCAAAGTCATTGTTTGCTAACACTAAAGGTTACAGTAATACCGCACAAGGTTACAGGGCGCTTTATTCAAATACAACCGGAAGAAATAATACCTCAAGCGGACACCAGTCGCTTTATTCCAATATCGCCGGAGTGAACAATACTGCAAACGGTGTTGGGACGCTTTTTGCCAACAGCTTCGGAAGTGACAATACCGCCACGGGATTTGCGGCGCTTGGTTCCAATACCATAGGATTTCAAAATACTGCTAACGGAGCGTTTGCGCTTTCTGCAAACACCACAGCCAACGAGAATATTGCGATTGGATACGGGGCATTAAATACTCAATCATTTAACCCGGGCGGGAACTGGCCCGCCGGCAATGTTGCTATTGGACACAGTGCCCTTTATTCCAATCAGCCAACTACGATGGCAAATGGAATAAAAAATACGGCTGTAGGAACTTCAGCCCTCTATAACAACAGCACAGGACATTCCAATACCGCTACAGGCCATACTTCGCTTTATTCCAACACCGTTGGGAACTTGAATACTGCCAATGGAGTCAATGCGCTTTATACTAACGACGTAGGATCTTACAATACAGCCAACGGATACCAGGCGCTTTATTACAACACCACCGGATCCTCCAATACTGCCAACGGAGTGCAGGCGCTACTTAGCAACACCACGGCAAGCCGGAACACTGCAATTGGAGATGGCGCATTATTTTACCAATCATACAGCAACGGCAATGTTCTATGGAACAGCAATAATGTTGCGGTCGGTCACCAAGCCCTTTTTTTAAACAAGCCCACTTCAACGACAAATGGAAATAATAATACGGCTGTTGGAACAGGGGCCCTCTATGGAAACACCACCGGAATTTACAATACAGCCAACGGATACCAGGCGCTTAATGAAAACTTTACAGGAAACTACAATACTGCCAATGGGGCCAATGCACTTTATAAAAACTTTACTGGAAACTACAATACTGCCAATGGATTTTTTGCACTTTATAATAATATCGGATCTGATAATACCGCCAATGGGGCCGAAGCCCTTTATAATAATACCTCCGGATCATTTAATACTGCCAATGGATCCCGTGCCTTATATTCTAACACTGTGGGAACGCACAACACTGCTGTTGGTTATGATGCCCTTGTCTCTAATATGATGGGTGCAGGAAACACAGCACTCGGTTATAATGCAGGTCCTAACACAACGAACCTTTCCAACACAACCTGCATTGGCAATGGCACCATCGCCACAGCCAACAACCAAATGGTGCTTGGCAATGCGAATGTTACAGAGTTTTATTGCTATGGCGCTTTTATAGGCACAACGCCGGTAGGTGCTGCTAACCTTACTGTTCTTAACACGGGGCAAATTGTAAGAAATACCTCTTCCCGCAGGTACAAAAAAGATATAGCCGACCTGGAAATTAATACGAATAGCATCTATAAGCTAAAGCCAGTATCATACAATTCATATACTGACGACAACCGCTATTTTGGTCTCATTGCAGAAGAAGTAGCAGAAGTAATTCCGGAATTAGCCATGTACTCAAAAGAGAAAGAGGTTATTAAAGGCAGCACATCAGAAAAATTAATACCCGATGCTGTGCAGTATCAATTGCTATCAGTCTTAATTTTAAAAGAAGTGCAGAAGCATGAGAAAATAATAGTAGAACAGCAAAAGATAATGGACGAAATGAAAAAGATGCTTGCGGCACAGCAACAGAAAATAGAGGCATTACAAAAGAAGCAAAACAATTAAAACATGTTGAAAATTCTTTCCTTAACTAACACAAAAACTACTGCTATGAAAAAGTATATACTGCTCCTCCTTACTGTCGCCCTGAGCTTGTCGAAGGGTATTGCACAAAGCGTAGGCATTGGCACCACAACTCCCAACGGAAAATTGCACATTAAGGGAGACGCAGACACTTCTCAATTGGTTATTGATGCCAATGCAACCCAGGCCAATATTCCCATCATCCGTTTGCGCACTGCTTATGGGAATGACATGCTACACATTCGGGCCGATACAGCATTTAATTCTTTTTTTGGAATTAGTGCAGGCGCTAATAACAATCCTAACTTTGGTGGTGGAGCGGCTAACACCTTCATCGGCTCTAATGCCGGCGTAAACAATGTTACGGGCAGTTTTAATACAGCCATCGGCAGGGCCAGTTTGTTTTATAATAATAATGACAATAATACAGCCGTGGGATTTCACTCCCTTTTCTCCAATACCGGCACTTTTAATACCGCAGTTGGTAGCAGAGCCTTAGACGACAACTCACAGGGATTGTACAACACTGCTGTAGGAGCCAAGGCGCTGCAGCGTAACACTAACACGAATGGAAATACTGCTGTTGGGTATGAGGCTTTGAGCATGCAATCATTCAATGATGTCAGTAACAACGTTACCCATAATACCGCTGTGGGTATGCACGCATTGAGAAACAATAACCCCACCAACAGCAACACTGGCAACTACAATACGGCTTTGGGAAGTACAGCACTTAATAATAACACCATTGGGTACAGTAACACTGCGGTTGGCGCTCTAGCGCTTTATTTGAACCAAGACGGCCAATTCAACACAGCATTAGGGGCCAAGGCACTTTTTAGTACCAGGGGCAGTTTCAATACTGCGATTGGTAGTGAGGCGTTATATAAAAATATTTATGGGTCATTCAACACGGCTGTTGGTGATTTCGCTTTATACGACTGCACAGGCGGATCATACAATGTAGCTGTTGGCAAGTCCAGCGGCACAGACCCAAGTGGACCCAATATTTCAAATACGGTAAGCATAGGTAATCACGGCTGGCTAAACGCAGCCGCTAACCAGGTATTCCTTGGCAATGGAAGTACTTCTTGGATCGGAGGATGGAAAGACTGGAGCAAATTCTCCGATGGCCGCATTAAAAACAACATATCTGAGGATGTAAAAGGACTGGAGTTTATTAAAAGATTAAGGCCTGTAACTTTTAACACCAACCTGAAAACAGCAACTGCCATTACAGGCAATAAAGAAGTTTCTGAGTATCCCGAAAAATACGATGCCGATAAAATAAAGCAAAGTGGCTTTATAGCGCAGGAAGTAGAAAATGCGGCGAAGGAAACAGGCTATGATTTTGACGGTGTACAAAAGCCAAAGAACCCACAACAACTTTATTCACTCTC